>VBGP01000082.1 GCA_005880795.1 Chloroflexota bacterium
TTACTTTCAGCCCCCTTGCCACGCCCACTCCGCAGCAGGCCCAGCGCCACGAGGTCTCGCTGCCTGTTCCCATCGAGGAGGCCGCTGCTGCCGTCGAGGGCGGACGGCTCTACGTCATGGGCGGCTTCAACGCCGTCGGGGCCAGCCTGGATGCGGTTTATGCGTTCGACGGCTCGGCCTGGCGTGCCGGCCCACGCCTGCCGCTGCCGGTCGATCACCCTTCTGCCGCGAGCCTCGACGGCCAGGTCTACCTCGCCGGCGGCCACACCAACGGCGCCGACAGCGCGCGTCTCTTCCGGCTCGACTTGGAGGCCACGCGCTGATCGCCGCGAATGGAAAGCTGTTCGCGATCGGCGGCAACACCGCAAGCGGCGAGGTGGCGGCGGCCGAGGCGTTCGACCCTACGTCCAACTCCTGGACAGTTGTGCCCTCGCTTCCAACACCACGCAACCACGTGTCAGGTTTCGTGGTCGGCGGCACCGTTTGCGTGGCGGGGGGCCGCTACCCGACCACCGCCCGCGTCGATTGCCTCGATGTGGCGCACTCCACCTGGTCTCGTCTCCCGGACCTTCCGCGTGCCACCAGCGGGGGCGGAGCGGTGACGTTTCTCGGCGGGTCAGTCGTCCTGCTGGGCGGCCAGAACGCCGGCGAGACCGCGATCGTCGACCAGTTCACCCATCTCACGCCCGGTTCTGGCTGGTCGACCGGTGAAACCATGCTCGTGCCTCGCCACGGGTTCGAGCTCGCGCTCTACGAAGGTCGCGCCTGGGCATGCGGCGGGGGCATCGCCCCAGGCCTGCACCCCGTGGCGACCTGCACGTCAGTCGGGAATCCGGCGGCCGCGAATCGCGGAAAGTAGCTTTAGCGTCAGCGCCGTGAGGACGATGATCAACGCGGGCACCCCGTAGTTGAACTCCGGCCAGGTCAAGAGCGGCACGTCCACGTTGTTGACGGCTTCGAGGAGCAGATCGCCGGTCTCGATGAACGCATAGAACAACAGGATCACGACGTTCGCGATCAGCGCCGCCACCGCGATCGGTTCGCGGACGTAGACGAGAAGCGCCGCCAGCGGAATGGCCGCCAGGAAGGGGCCGAAGAAATTCACGATGGCCTGCCGGGTCACGTCCAGCGGCTGGCTGGGCTGCGCGTGCAGAGCGTAAATCGTGAAGTCGACGAGTCCCAGCCGCCACGGCCGGACGATGATCGAGCCCTGCCCGCCGACCGCATAGATGACGAGCAGGTGCATCACCTCGTGGGCGCCAAAGGCGCCGGCAAAGATGAGCACCGAGAGGATGAGGACACGAATTGCCACGCGTAATCCTTAACTCATTTACCCGGCTCGGTCCCCCGATAGTCCGGACTAACCGGGATCTTGGTCCCTCGAATTCTCAGATAGTCCGGACTATCCGTGGTAGCGGGCAGCGCGGCTCATCCCGGACGTGAGATGGTTCACGATCACGATGAGCACGACGACCATCACCACCACTGAGATGCAGCGCGACTACATCAAGGAATACAGCCATCGCCTGGGGCGGGACATGGAGATCCTGCACTTCGGCCACGCCGGCAGGACGCTGCTGGTTTTCCCGACGTCCATGGGCCGCTTCTTCCAGTGGGAGGACTTCGGCCTGGTCGAAGGTCTCGGCGACCTCATCGAGTCGGGCGCGGTGCAGCTCGTGTGCGTCGACAGCGTCGACGGCGAGTCCTGGTACGCGAGGGATCGCCCGCCGGCGGACCGGGTTCGGCGCCACCTTCAGTACGAGGCCTACATCGTGGATGAGGTCCTGCCGCGGCTTGGGGGCCCTCCGCTGGCGTGTGGCGCCTCGTTCGGCGCGCTGCACGCGGTGCTCCTGGCCGCCCGGCATCCGACCAGGGTCGGTGGCTTCATCGCCTTGAGCGGCGCCTATGACACGGCGCGCTGGCTCGACGGCTATCACGACGACAACGCCTACTTCACGAACCTCTTCGCCTTCCTGCCGGGGCTGACCGACGCCGCGTACCTCGGTCCGCTGCGCGCAATGGACCCCAAGGTGATCGCGACAGGCGAGCAGGACCCCAACGTCGACGACTCGAGGAAGCTCGCCGCCCTGCTGCGGGACAAGGGAGTGGACGTGGGGCTCGAAATCTGGCCCGGATGGGCGCACGATTGGCCTTACTGGAAGGACATGATGCGGCGGTACCTGGCCGGCTGACCGCCACCTCGCCGAGCACGTTAGTACGGATGGGAGGGGACATGGCGCAGAAGAAGGTCATCGGGCTGCTGGTGGGACGTGAGAACACGTTTCCAGGACCGTTCATCGAGCTCGTCAATCGGAAAGGCGCCGGCGACGGGATAACCGCCGAGCTGGCGGTCCTCGGCGGCACCGAAGAGCTCGACGTGCCGTATCACTCGGTGCTCGTCGACCGCATCTCACACGAGGTCCCGTACTACCGCGCCCACCTGAAAAGCGCCGTCTTGATGGGCACGACGGTGATCAACGACCCGTTCTGGTGGGAGGCGGACGAGAAGTTCTTCGAATGCACGCTCGCGCGCAAGCTCGGCGTCGCGGTGCCCAAGACCGTCGTCCTGCCGAACAAGCAGTACATCCCGGAAATCGACCACAGGTCCTCGCTGCGCAACCTGCAGTTCCCGCTCGACTGGGACCACATCGTCAGCTACACGGGCCTGCCCGCGGTGCTCAAGCCCAACACAGGTGGCGGCTGGAAGGACGTCTTCATCGTCCAGTCGATGGAAGAGCTGATCACGGCCTATGACCAGACCGGCCTGAAGACGATGATCCTGCAGGAGTTCATCGACTGGGACGACTACGTCCGCTGCATCTGCATCGGGCGCGAGAACATCCTTCCGATTCGCTACAACCCTCGCGCGCCATTCGAACAGCGCTACCAGATTTCAAATCCCGTCGAGGGCGCGCTTCGCGATCAAGCAATAAAGGACGCGCGAACCCTGGTCGACGCCCTGGGCTACGACATGGACACCGTCGAGTTCGCGGTCAAGGACGGAGTTCTCTACGCGATCGACTTTCTCAACCCGGCTCCCGACTTCGACAACTTCTCGATCCAGGAGGACAACTTCCGCTGGGTGCTGGAGAAGATGTCGGACCTGGTGCTGTCCTACGCGCGCGGCGAGGCGTCGCCTCCGTGGCGCAACGAGCACCGATGGTGGCATTACGTCGCGAAGCCCCCGGCGCCGAATCCAGTGCAGGCGTGAAGGATCCGGTCGCCGCTTACCACGAGCTGCTCGAGGACGAGCGCCTGGCCGCGGCGAGCGCGGAGCTGCTCGCGGCTGGGCAGCGGGAGCGAAGCTTGATGTTCGGGGAGCGGCCGCTGTGCGTGGCGATCCGTCCCCAGCTGATGACGCGGCGGCGCTACGAGCGGGCCGTGTCCGCGGCCGAGGGCGTGCACAGCGCGCTGGCTGCACTGGAAAGAGCGGTGCTCCAGGATGAGGACCTTCGCCGCGAGCTCGGCCTCGAGCCGGAGGAGGAGCGGCTCGCCCTCGCCGACCCCGGCTTCACCTTCTCCTCACCCTCGGTGCGGCTCGACAGCTTCTTCGCCGACGAGGTGCGCTTCGTCGAATACAACGCCGAATCGCCCGCGGGCATGGCGTACAGCGACAACCTCGCCGCGATCTTCACGCGCCTGCCCGTCATGAAGGAGTTCCGCAAGCGATTCCGCGGCAGCTTTCTGCCGACGCGCCGCCGCCAGCTGAAGGCGATGCTGCATGCCTTCAAGCAGTGGGGCAAGGGGGCTCGTCCGGTGATCGCGATCGTCGACTGGGAGGGCCTCCCGACGGCGCCGGAGTTCGAGATGTTCAAGTCCTTCTTCGTGGCGGCCGGCGTCAAGACGGTGATCTGCGACCCCCGCTCGCTGGAGATGCGCCGGGGCAGGCTCTACGCGCAGGGATCGCCGGTCAACCTGGTCTACCGTCGCGTCCTGACGAGCGAGCTGCTGGCCAGGGGCGACGAGACCAGGGCCTTGCGCGACGCTTACGTCGCCGGCGCCATCTGTGTTGTCAACAGCTTTCGGGCCAAGCTGCTGCACAAGAAGATGAGTCTCGCCCTGCTGTCGGACGAGCGGTACAAGGGGCTGTACACGCCGGCGCAGCGGGCGGCCATCCGGCGCCACATCCCGTGGACGAGGAAGGTGCGGCCCGAGCTGGCGGAGGACATCGCCCGCCGCCGGGAGACGCTCGTGCTGAAGCCCAACGACGAGTACGGTGGCAAGGGCGTGGTCCTGGGCTGGACGGTCGACCAGGCGGAATGGGAGGCGGCCATCGGAGTGGCCACCACGCAGAGCTACGTCGTCCAGGAGGCGGTGGAGATCCCGCGCGTCCCCTTTCCAGTCGCGCTCGACGGCCTCCGCTACCTCGACCTGGCCGTGGACCTCGACCCGTATCTATTCAACGGCCGCGTCGGAGGGTTCATGACCCGCGTCTCCGCCGCCGCCTTGCTCAACGTGACGGCCGGCGCCGGCAGCGTGGTGCCGACTTTCGTGGTAGAAGGTCCGGCATGAGTCGGGACGGGTTTCTGACGATCGGCGTCGAGGAGGAGTACCAGATCATCGACGCCGCCGGTGAGCTTCACTCGCACATCGACACCTTGCTTGCGGCCGCCGCGCCCCGGCTGGGCGACAAGGTCAAGCGCGAGATGATGCAGTCCGTGGTCGAGGTTGGCACGACCATCTGCGAGAACGTGGACGAGGCGCGCCAGCAGCTCGGTGAGATGCGCCAGGCACTGACCGACCTGCTACGGCCGGCCGGCCTGCGCATCGCCTGTGCCGGCACCCATCCGTTCTCGCGCTGGAACGAGCAGCAGATCACCGACAACGAGCGCTACAAGATGCTCGAAGAGGAGCTGCAGGACGTCGTCCGCACGCTGGTGATCTTCGGGCTCCACGTCCACGTGGCGATTCCCGACCCCGAGCGGCGGATCGAGACCCTTAATGAGGCGCGCTACTTCCTGCCCCACCTGCTCGCGCTGAGCACCTCGAGCCCGTTCTGGATGGGACGCAACACCGGCCTCAAGTCCTACCGGAGCGTGATCTGGTCGAACTTTCCCCGCACCGGCATTCCGCCGGACCTCAGCTCGTTCGACGAGTACCAGAACTACGTCGAGCTGCTGGTCAAGACCGGGTCGATCGACAACGGGAAGAAGATCTGGTGGGACCTGCGAGCGCACCCGGCCTTTCCGACCCTCGAGTTCCGGGTCTGCGACATGCCGACCCGCCTCGAGGAGACGATCTGTCTTGCGGCGCTGATGCAGGCCATCTGCGCCAAGCTCCTCAAGCTGCGTGAGAGAAACCTGGGTTTCCGCAAGTACATGCCGGCGCTGATCGCCGAGAACAAGTGGCGGGCGATCCGCTACGGGCTCGATGGAAAGCTCATCGACTTCGGCAAGCAGGCCGAGGTGCCGATGCGCGACCTCGCGATCGAGCTGGTCGAGTTCGTCGACGACGTGGTCGACGACCTGGGCTCGCGGCAGGCGGTCCAGTACGTGGACACGATCCTGGCCGAGGGCACGAGCGCGGACCGCCAGCTCCGGATCCTGAAGGAGGGCGGTGACACGCGGGCGGTCGTCGAGATGCTGGCCGCTGAAACGATGGGGGCCGGCGTCCGGGATTAGCGACGCCTGACGGCTGGTTTCCATCTTCATGAAGGACGCGGGCGAGCTGATTCGGGAGGCGGTGACGGCGTGGCCGGGCGTCACGGCCGTGAGTCACCGGTTCGGCGGCACAGAGTATCGGTACGGAAAAAAGGAGATGGGCCACGTCCACGGGGACCGGCTTGCCGACCTGCCGTTACCCCGCCGCATCCACGATGAGGTCATCGGCAGCGGTCGCGCCCAGCCCCACCACATCCTGCCGCAGACCGGATGGGTCAGCGTTTGGATGAGCGGGCCAGAGGATGCGGCCGACGTGATCGAGCTCTTCCGGCTTCAGTACGACCGATACGCCAAGACCGCCTCTCAATCAAGCGTTTAATTAGGGCCGCATGAGCCGGGCTGTGACCCGCGAGGAGACGAGCCGGAGTGAAAAGCGGCGCGAGGAGCTCGTGCGGGCCGCTTTCAACCAGATCGCGGAGCATGGGTTCGAAGGCCTGCGCACGCGAGACGTCGCCGCCGAGGTCGGCGTCAACATCGCCACCCTGCACTACTACTTTCCGACCAAGGAAGCATTGATCGGGGGCGTGCTCGAGCACGCTATGGCGCGGTTCCGTTCCACCCTCGTCCCCCACGGCTCGCCGTCCACCCAGCTGCGCAACCACCTTCGGTCGGTGCGCAAGCTGATGGTGGATGAGCCCGAGCTCGGCATCGTCATGGGCGAGCTGGCGCTGCGCTCGGCGCGAGACCGCTCGATCGAGAAGATG
>VBGP01000004.1 GCA_005880795.1 Chloroflexota bacterium
GCTGGTAGAAAAGGTTGGGGTCGTCCTCCCACACCGCGCGCTTCTCGACGATGGCCACGCGCTGGTCCAGGTCGCGGATCCCCTCCACGTCGACGCACAGCCCGAACCGGTCGAGCAGCTGCGGCCGCAGCTCTCCCTCCTCCGGGTTCATCGTGCCGACCAGGATGAAGCGAGACGGATGCGAGAAGGAGACGCCCTCACGCTCCACCGTGTTGATCCCCATCGCGGCCGAGTCGAGCAGCACGTCGACGATGTGGTCGTCCAGCAGGTTGACCTCGTCGACGTAGAGGATGTTGCGGTTGGCCTCGGCCAGCACCCCAGGCTCGAAACGTCGCGACCCCTCTTTGAGCGCCGCCTCGAGGTCGATGGTGCCGACGACGCGGTCTTCGGAGGCGTTGATCGGCAGCTCGACCACCCGCATGCGGCGCGTTGCAACGGGCAGCGCCCCGCCGGCGGCCCGCTCGCGGCAGTCGACGCACCAGTCTTCAGGGTCGTCGGGATGGCATCCAAAGTGGCAGCCCTCGACGACCTGCTGCTCCGGCAGCAGCCGCGCCAGCGCGCGCACCGCCGTCGACTTCCCGGTCCCCTTCTCGCCCCGGATTAGCACGCCGCCGATCGTCGGGTTGATTGCGTTCAGCACCAGGGCGAGCTTCATCTCGTCCTGTCCGACGATCGCCGTGAAGGGGTAGGAGTAGCGGTCTATCGCCATGGGCAGCTAAATGTTACGGACGACCCGCCGGGGTCATGTGCAAACGACCTTGGCCGGGTCCAGGTTGAACGTCCAGCCGTAGTAGGCCGTTGCCAGCTGGTAGCCGCTCGTCTCCTCGGGTCTGGTGGCGTGCTGGTGCTTCAAGTCGTCGCAGATGGCCGACTCGACCTGCCCCTGCGTCGGGTTGAGACCCAGCCCGAGGACGCTCGCGCTGACACCCGCGTAGAACTTCCACGCCTGGACGTTGAGCGCGCCGCTGTGGCACAGCAGAGGTGTCGCGTTGCCGTCGGCGGTGACGGTGATCTGCGCCGAGCAGAGGTTGACCACCGGCAGGTCCGAGGCAGGCGCCAGGGCCTGCGCCGGCACCGAAACCTCACCACCAACGGCGCTCGATGCGATGGGGCTAGCCGAGGGGCTGGGCGATGGCGATGCGGAGGGCGTGGCGGACGCGGCCGGCGACGACGAGCACGCCGCCAGCAGAAACGCGGCGACGAGCAGGGTCTGGAGCCTAGCGGCCCCGGCCAAGCTCCCGTTCCACCGCCGTCGCGATCTCATCCCGGGAAAGGTCATAGAGCCCGTAATAATGCGCGCCCATGCGCTCTGCGAGGTCCGCGCAAGCGTTGATTGCGTACGTCTGGTACATCGGGGCAACCCGCGCCAGGTGCTGCACCGACGGCAGGTGGCTGTAGTCGCGAGCGGAGTCGATGACGAGCGCGTCGATGTTCTCCGCGTCGATCAGCGCCGCGACTTTCTGCGCCTCGACCAGCGGCTCCTCCTTGAACATCGAGATGTTGCCGCGGCCGTCGCTGATGAGCACGAGCAGCGGACGGATCGTGGGGTCGCGCAAGAGCTCGGTCTTGACCACCTTGTAGCCGGCCATCAGGCCGTGGGTCAGGGGCGTGGTGCCTCCGACGGACAGCCTCTCCAGCCGGCGCCGCGCGAGCGAGACGCTGGACGTCGGGCGCAGGACGACCTCCGCCGTCCGGTTCTTGAAGATGACCACCGCCACGCGGTCGCGGCGGACATACGCGTCCTGCAGCAGAGACAGGATCGCGCCCTTGGTCGCGGCCATCCGCTGCTCGGCGTCCATCGATGCCGATGCGTCGACCACGAACACGATCAGGTTGCCGACCTTGCGCTCGCGCACCTTCTGCCGCAGGTCGCGCCGTTCGAGCATCAACCGTTCCCCGTGCCGGCGCCCCCTTTCCTTCTGCAGAGGCGCCGCCGCGCGCACCGTGGCGTCGATCGCCAGGTCGCTGACCTTTTCCTTCGGCTCGGCACGGACATACCGGCCCCGCCGGTCGGGCGTCTGGCTCGCCGCGCGCTTGCCGCCCTGCTTGCGCACGCGGCGCTGCCGCGGGAGATCGATCCGCTTGAGGTTGAATGTCTGGAGCGCGTCCGGCGCCGATTCGTTGCCGCTCGCCCCGCCGGTGGTCACGCCGGTATCGGCCCCGGCCGACTGCTGGCCGGTGTCTGAAGCGCTTGCGCTCTGCTCGGTTGTGGCGTCGGCGGTCGCATCGCTGTCGGACGGCTGCGGCTCGCCGGCCTCCGAGTCCGCCTGCTGCGATCCCTCCTGCTCCTCGCCGTGCTCCGGTGCGCCCGTCTCGTCCTGGTCGCGACGCAGCGGCTGGCGCGCGCGATGGGCGAGCGCGAGCGTCGCGGCGTCGTAGATGTCCTCCCGCGAGGGGGAGCCGTGGCGGCGATAGGCCGCGAGGGCGCGCGCCGCGTGGTCGATCACGACGTCGGCGCGGTGGCCCAGCACGTCCGCTTCGACGCAGATCGAGGAGATGAGGCGCGCGTGGCCAGAGGTGAGCCGGACGTCCTTCACTCGTGCGATCGCCTCCCCGAGCGCTCGCGAGAGGTTGGCGTCGGCGGCGGCGAACTCGTTGTTGAACTCGTGGTCGCCGCGCTTGAAGGCCGCGTCACGCTCCGCGATGAGGACGCGCTCGTCCGGGTCGCGGATGCCCTCGACGTCGACGCACAGGCCGAACCGGTCGAGCAGCTGGGGCCGCAGCTCGCCCTCCTCCGGGTTCATCGTGCCGACGAGGATGAAGCGCGATGGGTGGCTGTACGACACGCCTTCGCGCTCGATCACGTTGACGCCCATCGCCGCCGCATCGAGCAGCACGTCGACCAGGTGATCGTCGAGGAGGTTGACCTCGTCGACGTAGAGGATGTTGCGATTGGCCTCCGCGAGCACGCCTGGCTCGAAGCGCTTAGCCCCTATGCGCAGCGCCGCCTCGATGTCGATGGTGCCCACGACGCGGTCCTCCGAGGCGTTGATGGGCAGCTCGACGACGCGCATGCGCCGCTTGTGGTGCGGGAGGGTGCCCGCGGCCTGGAGTCTCGCGCGGCAGTCCGCGCACAGCGCTTCGAGCTCGGCGGGATCGCAGCCGAAATGGCAGCCCTCGACGACGTCGTGCTCGGGCAGCAGCCTGGCCAGGGCGCGCACGGCGGTCGACTTGCCGGTCCCCTTCTCGCCCCGGATGAGCACGCCGGCGACCGTCGGCACGATCGCGTTCAGGATCAGGGCCAGCTTCATCGATTCCTGGCCAACGATCGCGGTGAAGGGAAAGGAATGACGGTCGAGGCTGACGCTCACCTACAAGAGGATAGGAGCGAGTTCCTCCCGAATCGGATCCAGGTCCCGATCTTTACGCGCCCAGGCCACCAGCTCCGGCTTCGCCTCGAAGCTCTGGCGGAGGAGCGGCAGCGCTTCTTCCGCCTTGCCCAGGCGGGCGTAGACGCACGCGAGGTTGTAGCGCGAGTCTGCCAGCTGCTCCGGCTTGGTGAAGAAGCCGGCTTCCAGGTCGGCCCCCCACCTGGCGACCGCCATCGCCCGCTTCTCGTCGCCGACGTCCAGGTGCCACGACCAGACATGGGTCCCGGCGTGGCCGACCGCGCCGGGCACCGCCTCCCACACCTGAGACCCCGCCTCCCGGGGATGCGGTTTAGCGAGGTCTTCCTCCGATGACGCCTCGAGCGCCTTCCGCAGCGCCGTCCAGGACTCGGCGGCGTCCGCCTTGACGTCGGCGGCGGAGCGATCCTTGGCCTCGGCGTAGATGATCGCGTTCTGCCCGTCAGGCTCGTCCGGGACGGGCGGCGGAGGCTCGCCGCCGGTGCGCGTCGCGTCCAGCGTCCGTGCGCTGCGCCAGCGCCACCAGGACAGGTGCGCAAGGTGATCCTTGGCGTTCCAGCGGCCGTCGGGGTTGGCCGGCTCGTCGACGACGAACGCTTCGAGCTCCGCCTCTCGTTCGCGGCCTTCGTCGACCGCGCGCAGCAGCTTTTCTTTCATGAGGCCTCGGCCGGGACCAGCCCCTTGACCATCTCCTGCTCCTGCAGCAGCTCCTGGGTCGTCTTCTTGATTCTGTCCCACGCGTCGTCGTCGTGCTGGAGGTCCGGGACCACCTCCCACCGTTCGCCGTCCGACCGCACCGGGAATCCGAACTGCAGGCCGTCCGGCACCCCGTACTCGCCGTGGCTGACCACCGCCAGCGAGTGCCAATCGCCCCAGGGCGTCGGTGTGCGGACGCTGACCACCGAATCGATCGCCGCGTTGGCGGCCGACGCCGCCGACGAGGCCCCTCGCGCCTCGATGACCGCCGCGCCCCTCTTCTGGACCGTCTCGATGAACTTGCCCTTGAGCCAGCCGTGGTCGGAGATGACCTCAAAGACGGGAAGCCCGGCGATACGGGCGTTGCGCGCATCCGGGTACTGGGTCGTCGAGTGGTTGCCCCAGATCGCCACGTTGGAGATCGCCGCGATCGGCGCCTTCGCCTTGTGCGCGAGCTGGGAGCGGGCGCGATTCTCGTCGAGCCTGGTCATCGCAAACCAACGCTCGGCGGGGATGTCCGGCGCGTTCATGCGCGCGATGTAGCAGTTGGTGTTGCAGGGGTTGCCGACAACCAGGATCCGGATGTCGCTCGACGCGCTCTTCTCGATCGCCTTGCCCTGCGGCCCGAAGATGCCTCCGTTGACCGAAAGCAGGTCGCTGCGCTCCATGCCGGCCTTGCGCGGCACCGATCCGACCAGGATCGCCCAGTTGGCGCCTTCGAACGCCTTCTCGGCCTTGCTGGTCAGCTCCATGCCCGCCAGCATCGGAAAGGCGCAGTCGTCGAGCTCCATGGCCACGCCTTCGAGCGATTTCATGGCGGGCTCGATCTCGAGCATGCGCAGCACGATAGGCTGGTCGGCGCCGAACATCTGGCCGGAGGCGATGCGGAAGAGCAGCGCGTAGCCGATCTGGCCCGCAGCGCCGGTGACCGCGACCTGGATGGGCACCCGCCCCCCGCTCATTCCAAAGGGAATGCTAGTAGAGCGTCAGGGACCCCCGCTAAGGCTGTAGCCCACGTACGCATCGCTTCCGGTCTTGACCCAGAGCACCATCGTGCAGACGTTGGTGTGGTACTGGGCCCGGACCTCGGGCGGAATCACGTTTGTGACGACGGGCATGCCTGATGGTGCGGTGTCGACCTGCGTGAGCCCATGGAGTCCGTCTCTGGCCAGGAAGGTCTCGACCTCCGCCAGAGTTTCGGTCTTCGGCTGGTCGGAGGGGTAGTAGCGCCGCCCGCAGTAGTCGACCCTGGGTGGAGCGCCGGTCGTGTCGAACGTCCCGTACGCCAGCCGGTTGTGGATTGGAGTGGGGGCGACGGCGAAGATCGCTACTGTGACGGCTGCTGAAGCGAAGAGAAGGACGATTTGTAGGACGCGGCGCCCCATGTATTGAGAACGTCACCGGTCTCCGATTCGTTACCGGAAGCCTTCTCCCTCGGGCTCGAAGAGGTCGTCTTCGGCCAGGCGGCGGGCGAAGCACAGGAAGCCGGTGTGGGCGACCATCCGGTGCGACGGGCGCATGCTGCGGCCCCGCACGGTCCAGCCCCTCTGCAGCACCTCGAACGCTTCGAGCATTCCGAAGCCTTTGACCTCGCGAAGGCAGTCGAAGAAGCGCTGAACCTGGCTCACGTTGGGGCAGTGCGCGAAAACGATGCCGCCGGGGCGCAGCGCCCCCTTGACCGCGGGCGCCGCCTGCCACGGCTCGGCCAGGTCGAGCAGCACCCGGTCGAAGTCCCGCTCCTCGATGCCAAGGTACACGTCGCCCAGCTTCAGGGTCAGGTTGGGCGGGATGGAACCGGCCGTCTCGGTGATCCCCCGCTTCGCGGCCTCCAGGAACTCCTCCCGGACCTCGTAGCTGACCACGGCGCCCTGCTCACCCACCGCCCGCAGCGCGGCCAGGGTCAGGGCGCCGGTCCCGGTGCCCGCCTCGAGGACCCGCGCCCCGGGGTAGATGTCGGCGCCGACCAGGATCGCGCCGAGGTCTTTGGGGTAGATCGGCTGGGTCTGCCTGCGCCGGCCGGTCACCTGTTCGGCGAACGTGGGCCGGACGGCCAGCAGGCGCGCACCCATCTGGGTGGTCACGACAATCCCTTCGGGCCGCCCGATCAGGTCGTCGTGCTGGATGAAGCCCGAGTGGATCGAGTGGCGCTCGCCGGCTTTCAGCCGGACCCGGTGCC
>VBGP01000005.1 GCA_005880795.1 Chloroflexota bacterium
AACGCAGAGGGCGACGTGACCGCGGAGATCAGATGCGGAGAAGGGCCCGGCTGGCCGATCAACACCAAAACAGCAAGCAACAAAACGACCGCGACGGAACCGACCTGGGCAGCCCTCCTTCCCCCCAAACCGCCGTCAGTCTAGCGGCGGAGTCGGATCCTCAGGGACAGCACCACCATCCCCACTCCCCACAGCAGCGCCATGATCGGCAGGATGAACGTCCCGTTCAGCGCCGGCCACCCGGCGCCTTCGAAAAACCCGTAGCCGAAGGTCAGGACCGCCGTCGCCGCCAGGGCGAACCCCATCGCCTGCACCTGCACCCGCCTCTGCGCCTCGTCCAGCCGCGACAGCGACCGGACGAACAGCCAGATCACCAGCCCCGCCGGCAGCCCCGGGACCAGGGCCACGTAGTACTTCCACGAGACATCAGAGTTCGCCTCCACCACAGTGACCGCTCCCACCAGCACCATCAGGAAGGCCACGAGCGCGAACGCGAACTGGATCTGCGTCTTGTAGGTGATCCAGGTCGACATCGGCAGGAAGGCGGGTCCGGAGGGCGGCGAGGGGAACGGGAACGCCGCGGGCGCCTCGGTGCGGATGAACGGCGAGGCGGCGTGGGTGAACAGCGGGTCGATCGGCGACTCGATGGGCGGCGACGCCGGGTTCTGCTCGCTCACAGCCGTCAGATGGTAGCGCGGCCACCCTTGAATCTCAGTCGTCATAGCCCTTCAGGTAGTTCAGTTCCGGTTCATTACAGCCCTCTCCCCTTGGCGGGGAGAGGGGTGGCGGGTGTTACCACGTCACGGCAGTACTAACGCTGGCTGGAGGAAGGCTGATCGCATGGTTGACGCTTAACAGCCTCCGGGCTATAACTACGCGCGACCCGCAGCCATCGAGAGGGAGGAACCCAATGCACAGATCGCTCCGTCTAGGCCTGTCGTTGCTGGCCGTCGTAACCGTCGTCCTGGCCACCGGTGGCACCTCGTACGCGCACCAGGCCGGCACCACGTTCATGAAGGTGAAGGCCGCCCACGGCAACAAGCCGCACGGCTCCGCGAACCTCTTCTACCACGGCGGCGCGATCGAGCAGAACGCCGCGGTCTACATCGTCTACTGGGGTTCCGAGTGGTCGACTGGGTTCGGCCCCAACGGTCACACCAGCGCTGACGCCCAGAACTACGTGGAGGGATTCTTCAACGGCGTCGGGGGCAGCATGTGGGCAAACTCGACCAAGCAGTACTGCTCGGGCGTCGCCACCGGCACCATCCAGTGCGGCACCAGCGGCACGCATCCCACCAACCCCGCCAACGAGCTCGCCGGCCACACCTGGGTCGACACCAGCTCGGTTCCGACAAGCCCCACCCAGAACCAGATCGCGGCCGAGGCTGCTCGCCTCGCCAGCCACTTCAACGGCGTGCAGCCAGACGCCGACTATATGGTCTTCACGCCGACCGGCCACTCGGAGAGCGGCTTCGGCACCCAGTGGTGCGCCTACCACAGCTCGAGCGGCAACCTCTCCTACTCCTACATGCCGTACCAGCCCGACGCCGGAGCGTCATGCGGCATGAACTTCGTCAACAACAACGGTTACTTCGACGGCTTCTCGATCGTCGGCGGCCACGAGTACGCCGAGACCGTCACCGACCCCTACCCCAACAGCGGCTGGCTGGACAGCCGGGGCGCGGAGAACGGCGACAAGTGCGCGTGGCTCACGTCGGGTCCGGGCGCGGCGGCGAATACCTCATTCACAACCGGCAGCTTCGCCGTGCAGTCGCTGTGGAGCAATCTTGCCGGAGGCTGCGTCATCAGCTCGTAATGATCAGAAGGTGGATTGCCGCCGCAATCCTGGTGGGGGCCGTGGGAGCCTGCGGCCCCCTCTGCGGCAACGGCAAGCTCAACCTCTCCAACGCGCACATCAATCCGACCGCGTTCACGTGCCCGTCGGGAGCCAACAACTACGGATATGACGTGAAAGGCACGGTCGACGCGGACAATCAATCGAGCAGCAGCATCACCATCAAGTCGATGCGGACCGATGCGACCGTCACCAAGCTCAACGGCAGCTGGGGACTCTCAGTCGGAGCGAAGAGCGGCGCGGAGAACGTGACCTTCTCGCCGAAGAGCGTCGGGTCGGGCTCGAAGACGACGATCAACTTCACGACGCCCTGGTCCTGCAGCAACACCTCGGGGGCGGCTGAATCCGACACATATGCCGACTTCGCGCTGGTGCTGACGGTCGTGACGAGCGCGGGGACCTACAAGATCAACCTGCCGGCCCATCGCATGAAGATGGCCTAGACGCGGGCGGCGAACCTGTCGACGTAGTTCGTGTCGCCCAGCTTCTTGACGATCGCCAGTCCCGCTTCGGTTTCGGCGACGTCTCCGCTGATCAACCCGCGTTCGGCCCGGGCGCGGCCGATGTACGGCAGCGCTCCCGCCCGCTCCCAGATCTCGAGCGCGGCGGAGAACTCGCCCGCGTCGCGGTACGCCAGGCCCCGGGCCCGCCGGATCTGCGCCTCGACCAGCGGCACCCGGATCCGGATCGCCTTCTCCAATCCTTCCTCGAGGATCTCCCGCGGCAGATCCTCACGCCGGTCGCACGCGAGCGCGATTCGCAGGTCGGCCATCTCCCACATGTACTGCCCGACCAGGTATGGATCGGCCGGCCGGAGCCCGCTCTCGCCTCGGATGTACGAAAGCAGCACCGCGTGATGGTGATTGGGATGCGTCTCCACCTGAAAGCCCGTGAGGACCGACTCCATCGCAGTAATCGCAGCTCCGACCAGGCGTGAGTCGTTCCGCGCCCGGCCGATGGCCAAACCGGCCGCGAATCCGCGCAGAGCGTAGCCCGCCGCGTGCGAGCCGGCGTCGTGCCAGGCCTCGATCGCGCGCCAGAACAGAGTCGCCGCCTCCTCCCACCGCCCGAGGGTGTAAAGAGTCAGCACGCGCCAGGCGAACAGGTGCAGCGCCGGGTAGGGCGCCTGCCCGGGCAGAAGCCGCGCCAGCATGAGCGCCGAGTCGTGTTCCGCGGCCTGGAGATCGCCCATGAAGTACGACATCCAGGCCATCGCCGAATATGTGTCGAGCCGTTCGTACAGGCTGAGCTTGGCCTCGAAAGCCACTCTCCGTTCCGCACTCGCCCGCGCCCGCGGCCAATCGTTGACAGCAATCGACAGTGCGGCCTCTGCGTCGAGCGCGACACTCATCAGCTCCGCGTCATCGAGCTCGGTCGCGATCTCCGTCGCTCGCGTGACGCTCTTTTCCGCCTGCGCTTGTTCGGCGGCGGTGAGCTCGCGGATGCTCTGGGCCCAGAACGGAAAGAATGCGTCGGCCGCGAGAAAACGCGCGATCGAGAACTTGTCGTTCGCTTTCTTCAGGAGGCCTCGGCCGCGCGCCCGCAGGTCCTCCATCCACTGCTCGGACGGCCGGTCCCCGACCGATCCCGCCCACCGCGTCGCCACCATCAGCATGCCGGCGAGCGCACGAAGCTGGTCGTCGACCGGCGCGCCGCATTCCTTGTAATCCTCGAGCGCAAGGCGGTACTCCTCGAGCCCGCTGTCGCCGGCGGTGAGGTCGCCGATCCGCTCGTGCAGCCGGGGCAGGAGGTCGGGCTCGACGAAGTCGAACGACGCGCGAATGTGGCGAACCGCTTCGAGCGTGGCGCCTGCGGCGACGGCAACGTCGGCGGCTTTGACCAGCCACTTCGCGGCTTGCTGCCGCGTCCGCTTCGCGTCCTCGGAGTCCGGCTCGAGAGCCATATAGAGGACGGCCGCCGCGCGGTAGTGGAAGGCCAGGATCTCGGACAGGGCAACCTCCCGGCCCGGCGTGACCGTCTCGACCCACCGCGCGGCCTCCGCGTGCAGGCGCGCCCGCTCGGAGCGCGGCAGCGTGCCGTAGGCGACCTCCTGGATGAGGATGTGGCGGAACGAGTACCGGTCGCCCTCGGCCGGGCGAATGAGGTCGCGGTCGGCGAGGTTCTCGCATAGCTCGAGGACATGCTGGTCGAGCCCCGTCTCCAGAGCCCCCACCCCACTCGCGCGGAAAGCGCGGCCGAACACGCTGCCCAGCTGGAGGACGCGCCGCTCGCCGACAGGTAGAAGGTCGAGGCGCGCCAGCACGGTGGCCTGGACCGTGTCGGGCAGCTTTTCCAGCGACCCGTGCTCGAGGTACGACCGGACCAGCTCGCCCGCATAGAAAGGATTGCCCTCCGAGCGCTCCGCCACGAGGTTGATGACGTCGGGCGCGTCGGTGTCGAGGAGGTGGCGCACCAGGCCGGCGATCGCGCTGCTGCCCAGCGGCTCGAGCGCGATGGCCAGGTGGTTCAGGCGCCCGCCGCCCCAGTTGGGCCGGCGGTCGAGCAGCTCGGGCCGAGCCAGCACGATCATCAGCACCGCCGCATCGCCCCGCGGCTGCATCACGAACTCGGCCAGGTCGAGGAGGCTGTCGCTCGACCAATGGAGGTCCTCGAACACGATGACGAGCGGGTTCTGCCGGGCGGTCGCCTCCAGCGCCGACCGCCAGGCGGCGAACAGCAGGTCCTTGTCCACTCCCTCGGTGCCGGCCTCCCCGATCGTGGCCGCGAGCAGCCGCGCGTCGCGGTCAGGGTCCTGCACGCCGATCCTTTTCAGCCAGATCCCGATCGCGTCGCGGACCTGGCCGGGCGGCGTGTCCTCGGTGGTGCCGGTGAGGGCGAAGAGGACCTGGCGCATGGGCCAGTAGGTGAGCTGCTGGCCGTAGGGCAGGCACTGCGCGGTCGCGACCATGGCGTCGGGCGCGAGGCTGGGCAGCCAGTCGAGGAACTCCTCGACCAGCCGCGTCTTGCCGACGCCGGCGGGCGCGATGACGCTGACCATCGAGGGCCGCCTCTCGTTGACCGCACGCCGCGCGACCAGCTGCAGCTGCGCCAGGTCGTTCTCGCGGCCGATCAGCGGCAGGCGGTCACGCTTGCGCGCTTTGGCCTTGCGCGGACCCAGGACGATGTGCGCCGCGACCGGCGTCGATTTGCCTCGCGCCGCGATGTCGACCTG
>VBGP01000006.1 GCA_005880795.1 Chloroflexota bacterium
TTACTCGTTTGGTTCAGGAAGCCAACAAGCGCAATCGCCAAGGTGACAGCAATCGGGAGGAGCATGCTGGACCAGGACCGCCTCCAACCGCTCCAGCTTGCGAACGACTGAGCGCAGCCGAGCGATACTCGCCCGAGTCTCGGTGATCTTCGATGCCACCGCACCTCGAAGCGTCGAGGCTTCGACGTCTCGCCGGGCGCGAGGCGATTCGATCAGGAGCTTGATCTCGGCTAGCGTCAATCCCAGCGACTGCGCTCGTTTGAGAAACCGCAGGCGGTGTTCGGCTCGAGGGCCGTAGACGCGATACCCGGAGGCTGTTCGGTCGTCGGGCTGAAGAAGGCCCTCGGTCTCATAGAAGCGAAGTGCGGACGAATTCAGACCAATTTCCGCCGCGAGCTGACCGATAGTTCGCCTTTGTGCGGTCATCACCAACCATCAACGCTTTACCGCCGCGGCAGATTGTCTATTCCTCGACGCGATCGACGACCCACATGGCTCTGATCGCCGATTCTCCAGCCCCCGGTGACGTCATCGTCACGACCGGGCCGTCCAGCACGAAGGTAATCCAGCGGCAGCACTCCCGCTCGATGTCTATGAGCTGCCTGAGCGCGTCGGCGCTGCCGGGATGTACCGAAAGGCGAAGGCCGCCCGGAACCTCGTCGCGCGAGACAAGCGACAGCCGGAACAGCTTCTGCCAGGCGTTCCTGGTCTCACGCAGGTCGTCCTGGGTCAGAGTGCACGCGATCGCGTCCGAAGTTGCATCGTAGGTTTCCATATTGCCTCCAGAGGAAATTGCGCCTGTTGTCGGATGGGGATGAGGCTAGACCCTCAACCTAGGTTGAGAGTCAAGAGCACCAGGCGAATCCGGCGCAGAGCCGCTAACCCTGGCCAATTAGTTCCCCTGCCGGCATCCGTCCTTGGAGCCAACAGTGCTACCAACGACTTCGATCAAGGAGGAACGATACGGCTAAGTTCCGCAGGAATCTGTGACACGGCCGTGATTGAATCGCCCTGAGTTTCTTGGAGACTTTCCCCATTTGGTTTCACGCGACTGCTAAGGCGCGTGCTCCGGCTCTGGCACCTCGCCCCCCTTCGTGTTCTTCCGGGTCCTCCTAGATCCTCCTGGTTCCGGAATTCTGTGCCCCGGCTGTGCCCCGGCAAAGGTCCAGAACGGCTTGAAGAATGGCCAAACTAGACGAAGGCCACAGTCTCTCCGAAAGAGCTCCGCGATCATGATCGTTGAGAAGGCTCACTGCTCCTTGAGGAGTCGGTCGGTGAGAACGATCTGGATGACCTCCCGAACCGTGTCAGGCGGGCCCAGTCGCGCTGGGAACTCAACCGCGAGCGCAACCCAACTGGTCGGCTTTGCTCCGGCCTGAATGACGCGCTGCAGGCCTGCGCTGTGGGCTTCGACCGAAGTGCCACCGATGGCGTCGACGACCGGGTAGACCGCGTAGCCCTCGCGCATAGCATCGAGCGGCTTGACACGCTCGAGCTGGTACCGCCTGGTGGGCTTCGGTGTCAGCTGCCAAAATCGGACGCCTTGTCGGGGTCGACAGGCGCTCCTACCATTAGCTGCCGGCTCTGACTCAGACTCTTAATCCGAGACTCGCCGATTCCGAGGAGTCCCTTACCAGCACAGTGGCTGTCTAGAGAATCGGGTCCGGTTCAGGGGGTAGAAACTTGAAGCCACTCTTCATCTCTTCCAAGGATGGCACCAAGATCGCTTACGAAACGGTGGGCCATGGGCGGGTGGTGATAGTGATACTCGGTGCTCTGAATTCGAGGAAATCCGGAGCCAAATTGGCCAAGCTACTTTCGTCCCAGTTCACTGTCGTTAGCTATGACCGGCGTGGACGCAATGACAGTACTGACACTGCACCATACTCGCCTCAACGGGAGGTTGAAGATGTCGCGGCGCTGATAGGAGCAGTCGGCGGACCAGTCTGTCTCTATGGGCATTCTTCCGGTGCCGCTGTTGCCCTTCAAGCCGCGATCAAACTGCGCAAGCAGGTCAGAAAGGCAGCAATCTACGAAGCGCCGTACGCTCTGGACGCCGGTGCACGCAAAGCCGCCAGAGAGTATTACAAGATGCTCAGGAAGTTGCTGAGGTCGGGACGCCGCGGCGATGCCGTCGCCCTGTTCGTCAGATCTGTGGGCGTGTCTGATAAGCAGGTTGAGGCAATGAAACGCCTGCCAATGTGGCGAGGACTGGAGAAGCTGGCGCCAACACTTGCGTATGACAGCGAAGTCCTGGGTGACGGGCATTCTCTGCCGGCCGATCTTCTATCACGCATTGCCACTCCAACACTTGTCATGCACGGCGGTGCCGGCGCACCGTCCATGCGCGATGCGGCTCTCGCGATCAGCGAAGCCATTCCCAGGGCGCAACTTCGCACTCTAGCCCGCCAGACGCATGGTGTTAGTCCAAGAATCCTCGCACCGGTGTTAGAGGAGTTCTTCTCCTGAACTGGCGGCGTTCCGGGCAATCGCTGGCCACGACCGCGAGCGTGCGCCATACCATCTGGCAGCCGCGAAAGGGATGTGGCGCGGCGAGCTGCGTGGCTTGTGGTGGCGCGACCGGCTTTAGGTTTGCGGGGTCAGCGGCATTTCAGCGAATCTGTGCCCCGGCTGTGCCCCGTCGGGCTCCTGACGACGCGCGGAATCGCCGATTTTGAATACAAAAATGGTCGGGGCCCGGGATTTGAACCCGGGGCCTCACGGTCCCGAACCACACGACAGTTCATCCAAACATGTCGGTTTCTGCGTTTTTCAGTTCGATTCTTCAAGTCGACGCGTCCGGAGCGTCCAGATTTGCACGAATCTTCAGCCGGATTACTACATCAACTACTACATGGACTGTCTACCGAGGTAGACGGGGCGACACCGCGTTGCGCCGCTTCCGGTGGCGCAGCTTGTGTGGCGTGCCACGCGGTGCGCGCGCCTGGAGTGAAGTGGATGCTGGTCGCGCCAAGGCGTGAGGCGCCGGCCCGCGTCGCCACCGTGTCGAGATAGGCCGCGCCGGTGAACCAATCGCTCGGTCCTGCCCCGGTCTGAACATCGTTCCGCGTGATCTTCATGGCTCTCCTCCCCTCCTACTATCGCCGGAAAAGGGTGAGAATCGCTCTGCAGTGGAGCGAGGAATCAAGCTGACCCCGCGGGGTCAGCAGATCGCTGAGCTCGTCGCGCTCGGGCTGAGCAACAAACAGATCGCCCAGCGAATCTTCCTTTCCGAGCGCACGGTCGAGTGGCACGTCGAGCAGGTCCTCAACCGTCTCGGATTCAGCTCCCGGAGCGAGATCGCGGCATGGGTCGGACGCACGCAATCCAGCGCGGCCGTTCACGTGCCTGGACGCAAGCGCAAGGGCAACCTGCCCGCGCCGCTCACCAGCTTCGTGGGCAGGGACCGCGAGACGGCCGCGCTGCGCGGGTTGCTCGCGAGCAACCGCTTGCTGACCATCGTCGGGCCTGGCGGAACCGGGAAGACGAGGCTGGCGCTGAAGTTGGCCGGCGAGCTTGAGCCGGCTTATCCCGATGGTGCATGGCTGTGCGATCTGGCTCCTGTGGCCGATGCGGCGCTCGTGGCGGACGCGGTGGCTCAGGCCCTCGGCATCGCCAGGGAGGCCCCGGATCGTCTTGCCGCGGCGCGCGAACACCTCAGCGAGCGCATGGCCTTCCTCGTGCTCGACAACTGCGAGCACGTGCTTACCGCCGCGTCGGCAATCGCCGCCGATCTGCTCAGCGCCTGCCGAGATGTGCGTGTGATGGCCACCAGCCTCGCGCCGCTGGGCATCATCGGAGAGGCGGTCTGGTCGCTGGAGCCGCTGCCGAAAGAGGAAGCGGTGCGTCTCTTCGTCGACCGGGCGCACGCATCGGCCCCCAGTTTCGTTCTCGATGACACATCGAGGACTGCGGTCGAGGCGATCTGCGACCGGCTCGATCGCCTACCCCTCGCCCTCGAGCTGGCAGCGCCTCGGCTGAGGGTCCTTACCGCGAGTGAGCTTGCGGACCGCGTCACAGGCGCGACCGCTGCTCGTTCGGGCGATAGGCACGGAAGCCTCGCCGCGCTAGCGGCGTGGGGATACGAAACCCTCGAAGAAAACGAGCGCGGGATGTTCCGCCGGCTCGGCGTTTTCGCCGGCTGGTTCGAGCACGACGACGCGGCCGCTGTCGCTGTCGACTCGGCCCAGATGACGACTTTGCTCGACAGCCTGGTTGAGAAATCGATGGTCGTCGCGGGTCGCACATCAGAAGGACGCGCGCGATACCGGCTCCTGGAGACGCTGCGTACGTTCGCTCGACGGCGCCTCAACGAAGCAGGCGAATCGGAGGCCACCCGGTTGGCGCACGCGGAGCGGATGATCACCATCACGGAGCTGCTCGGGCTCAAGACGACCGGCTCTGATCCGTGGACGTGGCCAAAGGCCGAAGGCATGGCGGATGACATTCGGGCCGCCCTTGGCGCTCTCATCGAACTGAGTCCGCGACGCGCGGCGTGGCTTGCGGGGACGCTGCGCTGGTTCTGGAGAGGGACAGGACGACTCGTGGAGGGCGTGCGTTGGAACGAGATGGTCCTGAAAGCCTGCTCCGACGCCTGTCGCGAGCGTTGCTGGGCCCTGCACGGGCACGTGATTCTGCTTCTTCGGATTGGGCGCCTCGATGAGGCACGGCGTTGCTTTCGCGAGGCAACGGCGCTCGCGGAGATGTCCGGCAGCGCCGAGATGCACGGGGAACTCCTCCTGGCTCAGGCCGTGGTGTACGCCGCCCTGGATGACTCGATTGCATCGGAGGCTGCTGACCGCCAGGCATTTGCGGAGCTGACGAAAAACGGGCAGGTCGACCGTGCAGCGTGGGCTTTGAATGACCTGGCGAACTTGCTTCTCCCGCAGGGTCGTGTGGCTGAAGCCTATGAGATGGCGAGCCGCTGCGTTGAGAGCTTGCGTCAAGTCAGAAGCGGCAGGATCTACGTTGCCCTGGACACACTCGCACAGACGGACTGTTTCCTGGGCAAGTTGGATGACGCGCGAGCTCTGTGGTTAGAGGCCGTCCCTTTGAGTCTTGAATCCAACGAGATCAATACTGCGGCCGTTTGTCTCGAAGGACTGGCCTACGTCGCAGGTGTGCGGAGGCGGACACCAGCTGCGGTAAGGCTTCGCTCTTGCGCCGATCACACGTTGAGCGAAGCCGGTGACAGCTATGTGGGCGAGCCGCTGGAGCCCAAGATCAAAGAGCTGATTGCCCAGCTCGAGAGCGAGGTCGGACCTGAGCTCGCCGCGCGACTGCGAGCGGAGGGCGAGGCGCTTACCCTCGAGGAAGCCATACACCTGGCCGAGGTCGAAGGCTAGAAACACGTAACAAAAACCCGTACCCAGCCCCGTGGTTTCCCCGGGGACAAGCGCCGTGGTCGCGCCTAGGCTGCTGCCTATCGCCTCGAGGATCCGATAGGCAGAAAAACAGGAGGACCGCAAAAAATGCAGGCCACAATGACGATCGACCGCTCGGGAACCATCGGACGAGCCAGGCTCCTGGTCAGACTCGCCCTCTCACTGGCAGCCGCCGTCGCGCTCGGCTTCGGTCTCGGCCACATCGCCACCCCCGGCGCGCAGGTCCAGCAACCAGTCATCAAGTACGTGCCGGTGACAGTGAACAGCGACCAGCCGGCAGAGAAGGGTCCCTCGCACGGAGCCCTCTGGTAGTAGGCGGTTCCTCAGACAGGAGGTCGGGCCTGGTGCCCGGCCTCCTTCTGATTTTGAGCTTCCGATTTGCCTATAACGCGATCTCGTGCGCCGCAGACCGTTCGAGAACGGTCGAATTAGGATCGGCGTTCACGCGGTGCGTGTCTGGAGTCAAGAAATTGGCAGGGTCGGCGTGTGTCGCAAGCCGATCCCCTAACGGCCACGGGATCCTTGGGTGGTCCGAGCCCGCGCCGATCCGAGGTCGGGTATTCAGCGCCTGGTCTCGTACCTGGTCAGGAGCACGCCGTCGGGAAACGTCCGGGTCTCCACCAGGTTCAGGTTCACCCAGTTGTCCAGGGCCGTGAAGAACGGCGTGCCGCCGCCCACCAGGACCGGGTGGGTGACGATCGCGTACTCGTCGATCAGCCCGGCCCGCATGGCCGCCGCGGCGAGGGTGGCGCCGCCGACGTCCATGGGACCGCCATCCTCAGTCTTGAGCCGGGTGATCTCGGTGACAGCGTCGCCGGTGACCAGGCGGGCGTTCCAGTCGACCGCGCTGGTCGTCGAGGAGAACACCACCTTCGGCATGTCCCGCCAGCGGCGGGCGAACTCGATCTGCGCCGGTGTGGCGCCAGCCTGCTGGTCGGCGGTCGGCCAGTGGGAGCTCATCGTCTCCCACAGTTTGCGCCCGTACAGCGCCAGGCCCGTCGCCCCCACCCGGTCGGACCACCACTGGAACAGCTCGTCGCTCGGCACGCTCCAGCCGAGGTCGTCGCCGGACGCGGCGATGTAGCCGTCCAGGCTCAGGTTCATGCCAAAGGTCAGTTTCCGTATGGCGTCAGCCTACTGTGAAAGGGTAAGGGCTCTTCCCTCGGGCGGCGGCCGCTGTCCGGGACAAGAATGCGAGTGAGGTGTCGCGCGCTTCCTGATGCGCGATGTTTCGAATGGTCCCAGGTTAGATCCACGCATCTCGCGGAAGCTTGCCCTGCGCGCTTCGACGCTCGAGAGCTCACATCAGCATTGTGCAAGGGTGTTCCGGGCCAGTCACCAGCCGAGACGGACGACGAGCAGCGGCATGCTCTGGCGCATTGAGCTGGGCATGATCGTCGGGCGGGTGCTGATGGCGGCCCTTGGGGCGTTCTATATGCTCTATGCCTTCAAGCCGCGGCTGCCTGTCATCAGAGCGCTACCCTATTTCTGGCGAAGCAATCTGCCGCCTGCCCCGGAATGGCGCGCCTTCGCTGCGCTGGTGGGGACGCTCTTCGTTGTCGGTGCGGCTCTTCTTGGTCCACCTCTCCTGCGCTAGGACGATTCCTCACCTATGCCACCGCTTCTGCAGCAAAGCGCATCCGGCATCCGTCGCAAGTGAGATTCGGATACTTGATCCGACCATGTGTAGCTCTCGGTTCGCGTTACGGAAACTACGGCCCGCACCAATGCTGGTGGCGAATTACCGCGTATTAGATCCGGCCCCACCTAGCCGGAATTCGCGCAGCCGGTGGCCGCGGTCCTCTACCTCTCTGTGCAGCGCTCGATGACGACCTGGCAAAGCCGGAGGACATCAGGGCGATTGGGCTGGGATTGACGGGTCATGCCGGCATCCGGGTAGCGCACTGCGAGCGCGTCCTCGATAACTCGTCGAAATTTTGGCATCTCAGTCCTTGCCCAAACGGCCGCGTCCTTCTTGGACACACTGTCGCCGGTAGAGCAGATGCGGAGAGCGCGACAGAGGGTGAGCACCGCATACGCGAGCTGGCCCGGTCTTGAAGCGTTGGAGATGCGCTCGGGCCAGTCTCCGAGCTGCGCGCGTACGGCGTCGACGAGCTCCGACGTCGTTATGGGCGGAAAGACTTCGTCCGGGGGTGGCCCATAAAGGGCTATCCCGTTCTTGAGTACCTGGTACCAATCGGTGATCCACCGTCGATCGATCTGGATCCGGTGGAATGGCTCACCTGGGCTGATGCGCGCTGCCGGCCGACTCTTGGAACGAAACTGTGCAATAGCATCGGCTGAGAGGTAATCCACCTCGACTCGGTCGGCCCAGTCGGGGCGGTCGCGAGCAAGGTGCTCGTGCATGACTGCGAGCGCGGCTATTTCCGTATCGGATGGCTCATCGACAAGGACGGCGACCGTGTCGACGTCGCTGATCCCGGACTCGAAGGCGCCGGTCGTTGCCGAGCCGAATAAGTAAAGACCCAAGAGCTGATCGCCCAAGACCTGCCGTTGTGCCAGCAGGAGCTGATCGGCCAGTTCGGTCACTTCTGGCGGAATGGTTGCTGGTGCCATTGGGCGAGGAGTATGCCGCGTCCAGATCAGGACCTGTGTATCGCAGTGGTGACGGTTCCAAGCATCAAGAAGCGCGATGGCAGCTTCGTCCTCGCGCTGCGCGTTGCACGCAAGCGATCTGGGAAATTGTGATCCGGCTGTGATCCGGCGGTCTCGCTGCACGAGCCGTAATGCCCGGATTGTATTCAGAAAGTGGTCGGGGGCCCGGGATTTGAACCCGGGGCCTCACGGTCCCGAACTCTGAGACATCTCGTCCAGAAATGTCGGAAACGATCGATTTCGATTCGGATTGTCAGCCAAGGAAGCGGGCTGCATAGTGATTCAGGGCTATTCTCCTGCCGGATTACTACACGAAGTACTACACCGCACCGTCATCAGGTCAGAGCACATATTGCATCGCTCAACTGCTGCAGCCAACGAGCGCAAGCTCAGCATCGATACTTCCCTTTCAAGCCGCGTCTCGGACCCCGTACAGCCGTGGCTCTCGCAAAAGATGACCTCCGTACGCAATGCGCGAAACACGATGTTTCGTCATGTCTGGCCCGCCATGGTGATGACGACTTTGCCCCGAGCATGTCCGGCTTCCAGATAGCGGATCGCCTCAGGGGCCTCACTGAGTCGGTAGGTGCGGTCTATGACGGGTGTCACTCTGCCGGCCTCAATGAGTTCGCTCAGAAAGACACCATCTTCCTTCTTCAACGAAGCTAGGAACGCAACACAACGTTGGCTGTAGAAGCGCGAGAGGACGACGGCTTTGAGCGGCCGGGCCAAAGGCCCGAGCCATCGGCCCGCACCTCCTCCCGCGAGCACCAGCGTCCCACGGGGTTTCAACACGCGGTTGAACGCGGACAGCGAATGGTTCGCAATGAGATCGAGGATCAGGTCGTACCGCTTCCCGGACAGGGTGAAGTTCTCTACGTTGTAGTCGACGACGTGGTTCGCACCGATCGAGCGGACCAAGTCAACGTTTCGGGTGCTAGACACGCCGGTCACCTCGGCGCCAAGAGCTCGGGCGATCTGGACAGCGAACGTGCCCACGCCTCCGGAGGCGCCATTGATCAGGACGCTATAACCCTGCTGGAGGCGGCCCCCATCACGAAGCGCCTGGAGCGCGGTGCATCCTGCAAGCGGTACGGCCGCCGCCTGCTCGAACGTGAGCCGGTTGGGCTTGTGCAAGCACGACCTTTCATCGACGCATACGTATTCAGCAAAGGTGCCATCGCCCCAGCCGAATACCTCATCGCCGGCTTGAACGTGAGTCACGTTCTTGCCAACCGTTTCAACGTGCCCTGCCACGTCGGCCCCGAAAAGACTTGACTTCGGTCTCCTGAGCCCGCGCAGAAGTCGAATGAGATAAGGCACGCCTCTCATGACGTGCCAGTCATAGGGATTAACCGACGCTGCTGCGACGCGTATGAGCACCGCGTCATCGCCGACTGTCGGCTTGTCTATCTCCTGGAGTTTCAAGTCATCAGGCGATCCATACCGATTGTTGACGATCGCCCACATTCGGCTCCTGGTGGCGATCGGGGAAGCTGCAGTACTCATCTAGGCAGGGTCGAGTTAACGAACAGCATCGGTATCTGTCGGGACACGGGAGGCGCAGATGCTCCTGACGCGGGAACATTCACGCCTTTCACTACCAACCAGGCAGCGAAGATCAGCTCTCCGATACCCAGGAACGAGGCGAAGTAGGGAGCAGCTGGCATGAGGAAGTCCGCGAAGAACTGAGCGACCCAGCTGAAACCAGCGACGAGAAGCAGCGCACCCAACAGTCTCGGAAAATAGCCCGATTTGATTACCAGGTAGCCCAACGGGAACAGCCACATGCCCCAGAACAGCTCTTGAATCGTCAGCCCATTGCTTTGAATGTCCTCGAACATCATCGCTAGGGCGTTGGAGCCTGCCCGACCGAAGGCTTGGGTGTACTGCGGGCTTGTGGCGATCGTCAGCGCTGAAAACTGATTGAGCGTGTTGAGGTAGCCGACAGCGGTGCTGACCGCGACGAAGGCGGCCATCGCTACAGCCGCAAGTGGGTGCACGTGTTTGAGCAGCTGATAGAGGGCCAGGGCCGTCAATAAGAACCACGCGCCAGATACCAGGTCGGCCACGAAGGCTATGCGGAACAACGTGGCCGAAGCGCGGATGTTTTCAACGGTGGCCGCGGCGTCGCCCGCGTCGACCAAGCGGGAACGAACCTGCACGGCGAACACGAACGGCACGCTCATCAGGAGATACGACAGGCCAGCGATTCTTGCGAGAGTTTTCGGGGAAATCAACGGTAGGTTCTCCTTTGTTGCGTCAGACGTCACCAACGCGAGCTGCCTCGAACCTCGCCCTGCTGCTGAGAAGGCACTCTCATTCGCGTGGCCAAGTAAACGCACATACCGATCGGTGCGGTGAGCAGCAGCAGACTGACTGTGAATAGGACAGCGCCGACGGTAATCTGGGCCCAATTGGGACCGGCGTCCGCCATGGACGCGAACCGGTGGAAATTCGCTATCAGCAGAAAAGCCCCTGGATAGCCGCCTGGAGGTAAAAGCAAACCCAACACTTTTTCGCGTGTCGTCCACGCTCTCGACACCCATAGCAGGATGACTCCGACCGGCCACGCGAGCAGCATGAGCGCCAGCGTGAGAACCTCCAACGTCCCAAAACGGCGGAGCCCTGGGGCAAGCCGTCGGTGCTCCGCCCCGCTTCGTGCTTCCGCCGCAATCTCCGCTGGGTCGCCGAGCCGATCCAGGAGGTTCATCACGTTGGCGTCCGTCTCGTCGACCATCGCGGAGCGT
>VBGP01000061.1 GCA_005880795.1 Chloroflexota bacterium
TTCGTCCACCGTGACGTTGCCGTACTCCTGGCTGAGGGCATCCTTCGCGGTCACCCACATGCCCCTGGCCGTCACCGGACCCTTCTGGGTGAGGTCGCGCAGCCGGAGGGCCCCGTAGGACTTGATGTCGGGCACCCCGCGCAGCTGGTCGGCCATCCACTTCGCCCACTGTTTGACATTGGTGTCGGTGGGCGCCGCCTTCGCCGCGACCGCCGCCGCCTTTGACTCGACGACAGCTCCGGCCTTCTCGGCCGCCTCCCTGACCCTTTCCGCCTCGGCGTGGGCCTTGGCCACGACGTCCTCGGCGTCAGCCTTCGCCGCCGCCGCGTGTTGTGCGGTCTGTGACTTGAGGGCGGTCAATCCCTCGCCCGCGATCTGGCTGATCCGGTCCGCGGCTGTTTCGCCGGATGCGTCCCCGTTGCCTTCTCCCGTGCGCAGCCTCTCGCCAAACCCTCGGCCCAGCGCTCCGCCGACCAGGCTCGGCACGTCGAGCCCGGTCAGACCCTTGATCGCGGTCGTCGACTCGATCATGGCGCGGGTGGCGTTGCGGACGATCTCGGAGGCCCCGTCGGCGCTCATGACGGTGAGCGAGTCGATGTGGCTCATCGGCTCCGCCGCGGCCCGGACGATGTCGGGCAGCGCGGCCAGGACCGTCTGGATGATGGCCGCTTCGTTGAACTGCTTGTAGGCGTCCGCGCGCATCGCGAGCGCCTTCGCCTCGGCTTCACCTTTGGTCAGCACGATCTGCGCCTCCGCCCCACCTTCCAGTCGCGTCGTCTCCGCATCCGCCTCCGCGGCAGCGATCTGCGCGCGCTTGGCGCCTTCGGCGCGGGCGATCACGGCCTGCGCGTCCGCGGCCGCCGGCTTGACCGTCGTCGACAGCAGCTCCTTTTCCTTGCGCTCAGCCTCCAGCTGCGCCAGCTCGGTCTGCTTGCGCACAACCTCCTGCGTGGCCTCCGCCTGGGCCAGCGGACCCGCCTGGTCGGCGCGCGCCTGCGCAGCCTGCACCTGGGTCCTGGTTTCGGCCTCGCGGAGCGAGACATCCCTCGACGCGTTGATCTTGATCTGCTGCGCCTCGGCTTCCCGGACGGCGGCCTCCTGGTCCGTCGAGGCCTTGGCCATGCGGGCGTCACGCGAGACCGTCGCCACGCTCTGCTGTCCGAGGAGCTCGATGTAGTTCGACTCGTCGGAGAAGCTCTGGATCGTGAACGCATCGATCTGCAGTCCGCTCGTGGCGAGGTCACCCTTGGCTGCGTCCTGCACCTGCTGCAGGAGCTTCTGGCGGTCGCGGATGAGCTCTTCGATGGTCAGCGTGCCGACGATCGATCGCAGGGATCCCTCGAGCACGTTCTTGACGATCGAATCGACCTGCTCGGGCTTGGCGTCGAGGAACCGCTCGGCGGCGTTGCGCAGAGACTCCACGTCGCGGCCGATCTTGAAGGTGGCGACGCCCTGCACCTGGACCTTGATGCCCTGGCTGGTCACAGCGTCGGTGAGCTGGACGCTGATCTGCCGCGCCGTCAGCTTGAGCTTGCCGACCCGGTCCAGCAGCGGCCGGACAAACGTCCCGCCACCCACGACCACCTTGACGCCCTTGTCGCCTGGCGAGGCCACGACCTGACCGCGCTCGTCACGAACTTTCGCGCCGCGGGACCCGGCGACGATGAGGGCTTCGTTGGCGCCGGCGACGTGGTAGCGGCTCGCCACGAACGCGATCAGCAAGACGAGGACGATCACCGCCGCGGCGACGAGGAACGGTGTTGAGGTCAGCAAACTAGGCATCGGAACGTGCTCCTTCGGTGCTAACGATTGAAGAGGGAGTGACGACGAGGTTGTCGCCCGCGACCGCCACGACCTTGACCACGCGCCCGGCGGGGATCTCAGCATCCGCGGTGGCGGTCATGTTGTGGGACGAGCCGGCGAAGCTGATGAGGACCGTGCCAAAGCGGTTGGCGGGGATGGTGACCGAGACTCGTCCCGTCGAGCCGACCATGTCCTGGAGGCTGAACGTGCTCGACGACTCGGCCTGGCGCAGCGCCTTGAAGGAGCCGAAGACGACGCCCGCCCCGATCGATCCCACGACGACCGCGATCACCGTGGCGAGCCCAACGCCGGCTCCAAAGCTGTGGAGGCCGAGCAGTCCACCGATCCCGAACATCGCAAGAAAGCCGAGCAGCATTGGCGTGGGTGAGACGCCTCCCAGGTCGAAGCCCACGTGGATGGCGTTGAGGAAGCCGCCGAACAGGTCGTCGAAGATGAGAGTCAGCAGGAGGAGTCCGCCTCCGACGAGGAGGCAGCCGCCGAATACGAGATCAGCCGTGCTCACGCCCTCTGCACCAGCGACTGCATCTTAGGACGAGTTCCCGAATCAGGGTCTGGAGGGCCGTAGTTTCCGTAACGCAAACCAGATAACGGTAGTCGGTCAGGAAATCAATCTCAGTTCGCCCGACACGCATGACCGAGTCGCCGCCGCTAGAAGTGAGCCAGGACCTCTCTCAGCTCGACGGTCTCCAGGCGCATGAACGGGGGTCGTGGCGCGCCGCGTATCCACTCCACAGCCATTTGTGCCGCATCCTCTGTCTGAAAGAGGAACAAGTTCAGCGTCCTTCCGCCCTCGTCTGTCGTAAAGGTTGCTGAGACGATCCCGGGAGCATTCCTCACCTGGGGCACGACGTTTGCCTCCACATGATCCCGGCTTCCCCGCACCTGCTCAGCTTGTCCGCTCTCTTCAACCACCACCGCGAACATCAGATCCCCCTCGGCCTCCCGGCCATGTCGCTGCTCGTCGTCCCGCCGTCCCGCCGTCCCGCGTAGAATTCGAGAGAACGAGGCTGTATTGGAGTTATGAGTATTCCACCGAATGGTCGGCGTGTCAAGCCACCTCGCCGCTACGACTCGACTCGGCGTCGGGCGCAGGCGGCCCAGACTCGCCAGGACATTCTCAAAGCCGCCCTGCAGCTCTTCTTAGAAGTCGGCTACGCACGCACCACGATCAACGACGTCGCGGCGGCGGCGGGAGTGGCAGTGGAGACCATCTACCGGGGATTCGGCAGCAAGGCGGCCTTGTTCAAAGGGGTGGTGGAAGCCGCGATAGCCGGAGGCGCCGCCCGCGCCGCCATCCCGCCCGAGGAGCGTCCTGTGGTCCGAGCGATGATCGCGGAGCAAAATCCGCGCCGGGTGCTCGAGCTGCACGCCGCCACGCAGCCTGGGATCCATGCGCGATTCGGCCCGTTGTATCGGTTACTGATGGAGGCAGCAGCGGCGGATCCCGAAGTCGCGGACGTCTGGAACCAACTGGAGGCCCAGCGATTGACAGGCATGAGGCGTATTGCTGAGCAGCTGAAGAACCTCGGTGGGATGAGGCCGGAGCTCTCGGTCGAGGAGGCTGGGGACATACTTTGGACTGTTAATTCGTTGGCCGTCTATCACCTGCTCGTACTGCAGCGCTCTTGGTCCACTGAGCGCTACCGCGACTGGATCGCGTCCACCAACGCGCGAGCGCTGCTTCCCGGTAGAAGGCGACCGACCCCGCCGAGCAATCGTCTGTCGATCCACGAACGACGACGTGACTGAGCCGCGCTAGGGAGGGTCGAGGGCGTCGATCGCTTCTAGCTCACGGGGTAAACGCCCGAAGTCTGTGAGATAGCGAGCCAGCCTGAGTTCGGACAAAGAGCAAATTCGTCAACCACAACCATGTCGGCCCGATTGGCTGTATCCACGCCCGGGATCGGACAATCTGTGCCCGAATGGCGAGACCCCTCCGGTGCACGGCGAAAACAGTCCGACCGCGACCCCCGTGCCGATCCAGGTCATGGTGGCGAGGTCAGTCGCACCCTGACCGAGCCATCAGCGACCGAATTGCCGGCCTGATAGGTACATGGCGACACAGCCACCGCGTTCCATTTAGCTCAGATCAGGGACGGGCCGTTCTCCGACTGTGTAGGAGCCCCGGCAGGATTGCCCCGAGCACAGCTCCACCACCCGGAAGCAGTAGACCCAGCACGTTCGCGGGATCAAGGATTGCCATCTGCTGGAGTAGGAGCCCGATTCCGAAGCCCCCTACTACACCAACGACGATCCCGACCACGCGAGCGTTGCCACTGGGCACCTGCGTAAGACCGGCCAGCAGCCCGATTAGGCCAAGCAGCGCCGCGATTGCTCCCAATACTCCGGCCCAGGTCGTGAGCGGGCTGACGTCATCGACGATGATCAAGACCGATCCGTCGCAGCTGGTGCTCGTTCCTGCGACGGCGAGAACGCGCGCATAGGGGTCGTAGTCCGAGATCCGATATGGACCCGCGTTCCCAAAGCTGCTGTTGCCCGTGCGGTCAAGGAGCGGAAGGCCAACGCCGAAGATGACCACTTTGAGCTGCGCGACCTTCTGCGGGCTGGAGGCCTTCGCCTCTCCGGTCAGTACATCCGCGGCAGTGACGTGCCAGACGGTAGCAGTCGTGAGGTCGACCGCGCCCGATTTAGAGGCGGTGCCGATGGCCGTGCACCCACCGTTCACTTTCGCCTGAACTGCTGCAGGCACGACAACAAGGCCGATCAATACCAGCAGGAAGGCGCATGACACGCGGGTGATCACAGCGAGCTTGCTCATGGCCCATAGACTGCGCCAAAAGAGTCAGTCACGCCAACCGCCTCAAATGGTGGGCCGCAGTGGACTCGAACCACCTATCTACGCGTACCAGGGCCCGAAGGCTGCGGCCGACCCTTAACTGATCTCAGACCGTGAGCGCTGCAGCCGGTGCCAGGAGTTCGCTGCTAACTCGCCGGATGCTTTGAAGTCACACCCAGCAGCCGCAGGGCCAGCAGTTCGTACCAGGCGAAGATCACCAGCAGGCTGACGATGCCGATGATCCCGCCCGCCTGCTTGATCGCCCCGGAAAGAACCAGGGTCCCGATGATCACAATCGGCACCGTCACTGACACGACTGCAACGGGCCGCCACTGCATGTTGTTGCGGAGTTGAAACGCGAGGACGAGCGATCCGATCAGTGTCGAGAACAGCATCAATATGAAAGCAAGACCGTGGATCGTGCCGTGCCACGTGGTAGGCGTGCCACTAGTTCCGTCGGTCGTGAACATCGAAAGCACGATGGCTATGCCCGCCAGAAAGACAAATGCGAGGCCGACTCGCGGACGCGGTCTCACCGTCATCCAGAGGCCGGCCGCCAGGGCGATGATCCCCAGGCCCAACTGGATGAAGTTCACCGTCTGCAGCAAGCCGTACGGGCCCATGGCCGTGGCGCTTGGATAGACGATTCGACTGTTCTCGATCAGATGCCACCCGATGCCATGGAGGAAGTTCTATTCGAGGGCGGTGACCACGATCACTACGCCGAGAAAGACCACGGGACTGATCGTGCCTACCAACGCGAGTCGGCGGGCGTTGAGCACCCGGGCATATTAGGCGTCTATGCGACGTCTAGACAGGCACCACATATTCATCCGGCGTTCAATGGCCCGAGGCCGATTTGCGCTGCGCTTTCCGGGCGCACGGCCATGGACTCAGACAGACGATGAATACTTCGATTCGAGCACCTCTCGATCACGCGATCGCGCTACTACTCCCCCACCGCCTTGCGGCGCGGCGCCCTGACCCGCCTGCGCAGCGGTCGCTCGTCGCGCCGGATCACGCTGACCTGGATCGGCAGGACCCCCATGTTGACCAGCCCCGCCCAGAGGCCGCCGGCGAGCAGTCCGATGAAGGCGCCGAGCAGACCGACCAGCAAGCCGACCGCGGGAATGACGAGGAACCAGCGGTCAGAGAGCGACTCGAGGGAATTGATCTGGTCGCCGAGGGGCAGGAGCTGCTGGGTCACGCCCAGGCTGTATCCGAGCTGGGACTGCCAGTCGACGATCGCGCCGGCGAACCAGCTGAGCAGGGCCCCAAGCAATCCACCGACAAACAGGCCGAAAACAAATCCGGTGATCGCGCCGCCGAACATCGCGCTGCGAATCGACAGCCGGACCAGAAAGTCGTTCACCATGCCGGACGCCGCCTGATTCGAGACAGACCGAATATCGCGACGACCAGGACGGCCGCTGGAAGAGCGAAGCCGTACGCGATGTAGGGCAGCAGTCTCATGTGCCGTTCGCTCGGAGTGATCGCAACCGCCACGCCCTGGGAGCGGACAGCCGGAGGTGGAGCTGAGGGGGCGACGAG
>VBGP01000062.1 GCA_005880795.1 Chloroflexota bacterium
GGAACACCGCGACCGATCGCGCTCGCGTCAGCGTTCGTCCGGAAAGCTCTTGCGGATCCGCCTCAGGCTGCAGCCGGTCGGTGTCGAGGACGAGGCGCCACGGTCCGCCGAGGTCGCCTGGGATCGTCCAGTAAACCGCACGCGAATGCCCGTTGAACAGAAGCAGGAAGGAGTCGTCGAGGAACGGCCGGCCGTGCTCGTCGCGACCCGGGATCGCCTTGCCGTTGAGGAACACGCCCAGCGATCGCGCGTGGCGCGACTCCCAGTCCTGATCCGTCATCGGCTTGCCATCGGGCTTGAACCACACGATGTCCATCGCACCGCGGATCGGCCGGCCCTGAAACCACCGCCGGCGCCGGAACACGGTGTGCTGGCGCCGGAGGGAAATCAGCCCCCGCGCGTACTCGAGCAGCGCCTGGTCGATCTCGGCCCAGTTGACCCACGAGATGTCGTTGTCCTGGCAGTAGGCATTGTTGTTGCCCTTTTGCGTGCGCCCCAGCTCGTCGCCCATCGTCAGCATCGGCACGCCCTGGGCGAGGAAAAGCGTGGCCAGCAAGTTTCGCTGCTGCTTGGCCCGCCGCTTGAGCACGGTGGGATCGTCCGTGTCGCCCTCCGCGCCGCAGTTCCATGAGCGGTTGTACGACTCGCCGTCTGCGTTGCCCTCGCCGTTCGCCTCGTTGTGCTTCTCGTTGTAGGAGACGAGGTCGCGCAGGGGGAAGCCGTCGTGCGCGGTGACGAAGTTGATGCTCGCGACCGGACGCCTCGTGTCGTTCTGGTAGAGGTCGGAGCTGCCGGTCAGGCGAAACGCAAGCTCGCCGACGGTCGAAGGCTCACCGCGCCAGAAATCCCGCACCGTGTCGCGGAAGCGCCCATTCCACTCCGACCACAGGGCGGGAAAGTTGCCGACCTGGTAGCCACCCTCGCCGATGTCCCAGGGCTCGGCGATGAGCTTCACGCGGTTGACGATCGGGTCTTGCTGGATGAGATCGAAAAATGTGGACAGGCGGTCGACCTCGTGGAATTCACGCGCCAGCGCGGCGGCGAGGTCGAATCGGAAACCGTCGACGTGCATCTCGGTGACCCAGTAGCGGAGCGAGTCGAGGATCAGCTGCAACGTATGGGGATGGCGGACGTTCAGGCTGTTCCCCGTGCCGGTGGTGTCGTAGTAGTACTGCGGCGCATCGCCGACCAGCCGGTAGTAGGCGCGGTTGTCAATACCTCTGAAGCAGAGGGTCGGTCCGAGGTGGTTGCCCTCCGCGGTGTGGTTGTAGACCACGTCGAGGATGACCTCGATGCCCGCTTCATGGAACGCGCGGACCATCCACTTGAACTCGTTGACCTGCTCGCCCCGCGGGCCGCCGCTCGCGTACTCGTTGTGAGGGGCGAAGAAGCCGATCGTGTTGTAACCCCAGTAGTTGCGGAGGCCCATCTGGACGAGGCGCTGGTCGTGGACGAACTGGTGCACAGGCATCAGCTCGATCGCCGTCACGCCGAGCGATTTCAGGTGCTGGATCACGGCGGGATGGCCCAGCCCCCCGTAGGTTCCGCGCAGCTCCTCGGGCACGTCGGGATGGAATCTCGTCATCCCCTTGACGTGAGCCTCGTAGATCACCGTTTCGTGCAGCGGTGTGTCGGGATGGCGGTCGCCGGCCCAGTCGAAATGAGGATGCTGGACGATCGAGCGGTAGACGTAGGGCGCGCTGTCCTCGTCGTTGCGCGACGCTTCGTCGCCAAGGTTGTACGCGTAGCACGCGGGGTTCCAGCGCACCTCGCCCTCGATCGCGCGGGCGTAAGGATCCAGGAGAAGCTTGTGCGGGTTGCAGCGGATGCCGTGCTCGGGCGCGTACGGCCCGTCAACGCGGTAGCCGTATCGCTGGCCGGGGCCGGTGTGCGGCACGTACGCGTGCCAGGAGAATGCGTCGACCTCGTCGAGGGCGATCCTCTCCTCCACGCCGTTCTGGTCGAAAAGGCACAGCTCGATCTTCTCCGCGACCTCGCTGAAGAGGGCGAAGTTCGTTCCGGCGCCGTCGTACGTCGCGCCCAGCGGAAAGGCGCGGCCGGGCCATACCTCGATCTGTGTCGCCGTGTCAGCCAATGGGGCTTTCAGTTTCGAAGATTGCCGTCCCCAGGGGCGGGATCGAGACGCCGCCGTCGCAGGTTGCGACGCGCCGGGAGCACATGGCCAACCGCGATCCCGCCGGCGGCACGACCGTCCAGTCGTCGTCGCCGAGGTTCACGTCCACGCTGACGCCTGGCCTCGAAAAGGACACGCGTCGCGCCCGCTCGTCCACCACGACGTCAACGCCCTCGCCGGCTCGACCGCCCGCCGCCGGCAGCCTCCGACGAAGCGCGATCAGGTCGCGGTACCAATCCAGCATCCCGGCGTGGAGGTCTTCGCCGATCTCTTCCCAGCGCAGCTTCGACCGCTCGAACGTCGCGAGGTCCTGCGGGTCGGGGACATCTTCGGGACTCCAGCCGAACTCTTCGAACTCGTGCTTGCGGCCGTCCGCCACGGCGCTTCCGAGCTCCGGGTCCTCGTGCGACGTGAAGTAGAGAAAGGGCGTGCTTGCCGCCCACTCCTCGCCCTGGAACAGCATCGGTGTGAACGGCGAGGTCAGGAGCAGCGCGGCCGCGGCCTTCACCTGAGGGATGCCCACGAGCGCCGCCAGGCGCTCACCGGCGGCCCGGTTGCCCACCTGGTCGTGGGTCTGGGTCGCGACGACGAACGCGCGAGGTGGCAGCGCGTCCGGTTTGCCGCCGCGCGGCCTGCCCCAGTGGCGCGACCACTCGCCGTCGTACACCCAGGCCTGACGCAGCGCCTTGCCGAGCTGAGCAAGCGACCCGAAGTCCTTGTAGTAGCCGGCGTGCTCGCCCGTGAGCACCGTGTGCAGCGCGTGGTGCCAGTCGTCATCCCACACCGCGTCGAGCCCATAGCCGCCGGAGGCGCGGTCGCGGACGATCCGCGGGTCGTTGAGCTCCGACTCGGCGATGACGAACGTGGCTCGGCCGAGCTCTTCGCCCAGCGTCGTGACCTCCGTCGCCAGCTGCTCGAGGATGTGGGTTGGCGACTCGTCGACGATCGCGTGCACCGCATCGAGGCGCAGGCCGTCCAGGTGGTAGTCGCGGATCCACATCAGCCCGTTGTCGACAGCGAACCGGCGCACCTCTCCTGCATCGGCCCCATCGAAGTTGAGCGCAGCGCCCCACGCGGTATGGTGCCGGTCGCTGAAGTAGGGTCCAAACCCCGGCAAGAAGTTGCCGACCGGGCCGAGGTGGTTGTAGACGACATCCAGGATCACGGCCAGGCCCGCCAGATGGCACGCGTCGACAAAACGCTTCATCGCCTCGGGACCGCCGTAGGCGTGGTGAGGCGCGAACAGGTGGACGCCGTCGTAACCCCAGCCGCGCGTGCCGGAGAACTCGGCCACCGGCATGACCTCGACCGCATCCACGCCGAGCTCGACCAGGTGGGGGAGGCGCTCGATCGCGGAATCGAACGTTCCGGCGGCGGTGAACGTGCCGATGTGAAGCTCGTACAGGACGAGGCCTTCAAGTGGGCGGCCGCGCCAGCCGGCGTCGCGCCACGGATGGGCGGCCTGGTCGACGACCTCCGACAGCCCCAGCACACCGTCGGGCTGCGCGAGTGAGCGCGGATCAGGACGCGGCGGCCCGCCCTCGATCGAGAAGCCGTAACGGGTGCCGGCGTGAGCCGCAGGGTCGTCGGATTCCCACCACCCGCCATCCGCCCGGCTCATGCCGATGCGGCGTCCGCCGGAGACCAGGTCGATGACTTTGGCGCGGGGCGCCCAGACGGCGAAACGATGCATCAGCCGATGCCGGTGGCCAACACCGCGACCGGGAACTTCTCCAGCAGCCGGTTTGCCGCGACAGGTCGGCCTCCGTCCTCGACCTCGCCCGTCAAGAGATTCGTCCACCTACCATCCGGCAGGGCCACCTCGGTGTCGCCCCAATCGCCGGCGAGGCCTGCGGGCAGTCGCGGCACGAGAGTCAGGAGCGACCCGCGGACGAAACCGAGCGCGTGATTGGCCTTCGCTCCGGTCGCGTTCAGGGGAGCGTAGTCGAGCGACGCGAACAGCTCGGGCCGGCCTGCCCTCTCTCGCAGCAAGCGGCTGAGCAGCCACACCTTGGCCGAACCGTCGTCCAAACGCTGTGCAATCTCCTCCGCGCCGATTCCCGCGACGCCGTCCAGCGCCATTCGCCGCGACGCGAAGTCGGCCGGCCGCCGGTTGTCGGGGTCGACCAGCGTGAGGTTCCACAGCTCGGTGCCCTGGTAGATGTCGCTCACTCCGGGACATGTGAGCAGCAGCGTCGTCTGCGCCAACGAGGCGATGCGGCCGAAGGAAACGAGCTGCGTCCGACCCAGGAACGACTCGAGGTCGCTCATGAACTCGGCGTCTGACGTGACAGAGTGGACGAACTCGGCCAGGGCGTCTTCGTAAGCGGCTACCGGGTTGGTCCACGACGTGTGCAGCTTCGCCTCCCGCGCGGCCTTGTTCAGGAATTGCGTCAGGCGCTCCTCGTCGATTGGCCACGCGCCGACGATCGTCTGATAGGCGAGATACTCGAGGTTGCGGTCAGGGTAACCGTGGGGCCGGTGACGGTCGTTGTGCTCGGCCCAGCGCCTGACCGCGGCCTCCCACTCGCCGGGAATTTCGGAGATGACGTTCAATCGCGCGCGGACATCGCCGCTGCGCTTGGTGTCGTGGGTCGAGAGGGTCAGCATGGTTGCGGGGCGGGTGGTTGCGACGTGCGCGCACCATTCGTGAAACGCGTCGACGCCGCGTCCAAACGCGCCGGGGTCACCGCCGACCTCGTTGAGAGAAACCAGCCGGTGGTAGCGGTAGAACGCGGTGTCCTCCACGCCCTTGGCCATCACCGCAGGCGTGAATTGTTGAAAGCGCGCGGCGAACTCTTCCTCGAGCTCGCCGCGGCGGTCGAGCAGCAGCACGTCGGCGATCAGCGCCAGCAGCTCATGGTCGATATCCGGCCTGCGCCGGCTCGCCTCCTCGATCGCGTGAGCAACTTGAGCGCGGTCTTCCTCGCTCGCGCCGGCACCCGTCGTCACGTACGTCCGGTAAACGCGGAACCCGGCCGCTACCTCGGCCACGGCCTCACGCACTTCGCGGTGCGTCCGATCGCGGTGCCGGCGGTCGGATTCGCAGATCTCGCTCATCAGCGCCGCCAGTCTCCTGAGGTCCGGGTCCAGGTCGCCCGCGATGATCTCGTGCTTCGACGTTCGCGCCACCTCGATGTACGGCTGCGTCTCACCTGTGAAGGCGTGATAGAGCGCCGTCATGGCCGGCTCGTTCTCGGTGTTGACGAAAACGCCGTCCACGATCGAGATGAAGTCGTAGCCGGTGGTGCCCTGAACAGGGAATGACTCGGGCAGCTCCTCGCCCGCCTGAAGAATCTTCTCGACGACGATGTACGCGTCCGGTGCCGCGGCCCGAAGGCGGCGCAAGTAGGTTGCCGGGTCGCGCAAACCGTCGACGTGGTCGACCCGGACGCCGGAGACCTCACTACGGTTCAGCAGGCCGACGATCACGCTGTGGCTGTCGGCGAACACCTGCGGCTGCTCCACGCGCAGGCCGATCAGGCTGTCGATGGTGAAGAAGCGGCGATAGTTGAGCTCTTCCTGGGCCGTTCGCCAGTACGCAAGGCGGTAATGCTGGCGTTGCAGCAGTTCGTCGAGCGCATCGGCGTCATGCGCCACATGGTCCATGTCCTCAGTGTCGAGGGTGCCCGGCGCAAGAGGAAACGCGACGTCGTGGTAGCGGACGACGACCTCGTCCCCATCGCGCCCGAGCGTGAGAGAGCCATTCTCGAGCTCGTGGCCGAATCGGTCACCGAGCACTCCGAGCAGGATCTTGTTCTTCAGCGTCGTCGGCGCGAGCCGCCAGTCGATGTCGAAGTAGTCCGCGTACCGGCTCGACTGGCCGTGCGTCAGAAGGTCCCACCACCACGGGTTGGCACGCCCTGCCGCGGCCATGTGGTTGGGCACGATGTCGACCAGGAGCTCGATGGAGCGTTTGCGCATTGCCTCAGCCATCCGCCCCAGGCCGGCGTCGCCGCCGAGCTCGGAGCTGATCCGGGTCGGATCGACGACGTCATACCCATGGGTGCTGCCTGGCGCCGCTTGAAGAATCGGCGAGCAGTAGAGGTGCGACACGCCGAGCGCGGCGAGATAGTCGGCGAGTTGCGCGACGTCGTCGAGCGTGAGCTCAGGTGTGAGCTGGACCCTGTAAGTCGCTCGGGGCGTCACACGCGTGATTAGACGCGCTTCACGCCGGCGACGCCTGTACGAACGTGCGGAAAGGCGGGTATCAACGTCCGTCTTAAAGCCTACGGTTGGGGCAGTCGTGAGACGCGTCGCAATTGTCCTTCTGTTCGGATGTGCCGCGTGCCAGCAGCCGAGTGCTGCGTTCCACAGCGCCACGCCATCCACCAGCAGCGCGCCGGCTGTCGCGCAGTGTCCCGACGGCAAGCCGGCTCGCACTGGGCTGCAGAACTTCGGTGCGTACATCGGCACGTGGCAGGCCAACCGTCCGCACAACGTCCAGTTCCCCTCCGACTACACCATCGGCACCCTCACCGGCCGGGTCACAGTGCGCTGCAGCACCACCGGTTACGTGATCGTCGAAGAGATCCGGCCTGTCTTCGGGTCGCCCGCCGGCCAGGCAGTAAGAGTCGCCCTGACGGACATCCCGACCGATGGCCAGAAGGTGTACGACCACGTCCACGCCCGTTGCCGCCTGCTTCAGTACATCTCGCGCGAGCTGGCCCGCCAGCTCGGCGCCGATGACCCCGACGGACGGGTCGACATCATGTTCCAGAGCGACGGCAACGCCTACAACTCGGCGTCGGTCAAGCTCATCCGGATGGATCTCCTGGATGCGCTGGGCTCCGACACGCGCCCCTGCTGATCAGCCATCCGCGCGAGCGGCGCATACACTCAGCGCACCGTGGAGACTCAGGCGGTTGATAGAGCGGGGTGGGCGCGAAGCCGCGGCATGCGTCGCATGCGGGCGGCCCTGCAGGCGAGCCTGCTGTTCCCGGCCTTGTCGAGCTTCTGCCGGCTCGAGGTTCGCGACCGCGAGCAGCTTCGCGTTCTGAACGGTCCGGCGGTGTTCGTCGCCAACCACGTGAGCGCGCTGGATGCGGTGGTGATGGCCGAAGCCCTGCCGCCGCGTTATCGCAACCGGTCGGTGGTTGTGGCCGCGGCCGACTCGATCTTCAAGCGCAAGTGGGAGGCCCGCCTGGCCCAGGTGACGGTCGACGCGTTTCCCATCCCCAGGGGAGGCGGCGCGCGCGCGCACCTCGACTATCTCAAAGAGCTCCTGCACAACAACTGGTCGGTGATCATCTTTCCGGAGGGCCGTCTGACGGCCACCGGTGCAATCGGAGCGTTTCGCAAGGGCGCGGCGGTCCTGGCGATGGACACGGGCGTCCCCATCGTGCCGGCCTACGTCGACGGCATGTTCGAGGTCATGCCTCGATTCCGGCGCGTTCCGCGTCCCGGGCGCGTGACGGTGACCTTCGCCGGACCAATCTCAGCCGAGCCTGACGACGATTACGACACCTACATCGCGAGGGTGGAGGCGACGGTGCGGCGGATGGCGGGACCGAAAGGCATCGAGGTCGAGGCGCCGCCAGGCGGGTCGCGCTCCGAGGGACCCAACTACTGGTACTGATAGCCCGACCTCAGGCTCGGGTATAGATCCTTCGTGAGCGGCGACTGGCCATTGGGTGCGGTAGAGCTGAAGGTGCTCGACCTGGAGCGCGAGGTCGCTTTTTACGAATCGTTCGGCTTGAGCCGAGTCAGCGGTGACAGCGAGCACGCGGTCCTCGGTGCGGGTGGCTCGCCGCTGCTGCGTCTGGTCGCGCTTCCTGGTGGTCTCGACAGGCCACGTCACACAGCGGGCCTCTTCCACTTCGCCATCCTTCTGCCCAGCGAGCAGGAGCTCGGCGGCTTCCTCCGGCGCTCGCTCGAGGAGCGGTTGCCGCTGACCGGCACCGCGGACCACTTCGTCAGCCAGGCCCTCTATTTCGACGACGCGGAAGGCAATGGCATCGAGGTCTACGCCGACCGGCCCCGCAGCGAATGGCAGTATCCCGGGGGCAGGCTCAACATTGGCACCGAGCACCTCGATTTCGAGCGTCTGCTCCGCATCGCCTCAACGCCCGAGAAGAAATTCTCCGCCGGCACCGTCCTGGGACATATGCACCTCAACGTGAGCGACCTGGACAGGAGCCAGAGCTTCTACGAATCGCTGGGCATGGAGCTAATGGCGGAGGCGGGCAACGTCATGCGCTTTTTGAGCTGGAACGGCTATCACCACCACCTCGGGATCAACTTGCTCGAAGGGCGCGGGGCCGCCCCGGTCACCGGCGACGTCAGAGGCCTGCGCGGTTTCCAGATCGGGGGCCTGCACGGCAGCCGTACCGACCCGGACGGGATCCTGCTGGAGCCGCCCCTCTAGTTTTCCACAGCGTCGCTGGCGATTTGTCGGGTAACCCACCGGATGACCAAGCTAGTTGTCCTTGAAAAATCGTCGTGTAGGCTATTCTGCCGGCGATGCCCGAAGTCCTCCTCCTGGTGGAGCTTGCCATCGAGCTGGCGTTTTCCATCCTCGCGATCCGAGCGATCGTGAGCTGGGTGCGCCAACCCGATCGACGCCACGGCCACCTGGCCCTGGCCCTCGCCTCTCTGGCCATCCTGATCCTGCTCGCGCCCGCCCTGGGGGGCACGGGTCCCGTGCCTCAGGCGCTGACCGACCTGGGGATCGCCCTGTTCCTTATCTCAGGCTACGGCCTTCTGATGTTTCGGGACTCCTTCGTTCCCTTCCCCACCTGGCCGAGACGCCTGCTCACGGGGGCTCTCGTGGTCGTCGGGGTGGCCGGCGTCGCCCTTCAGCTGCCCTCGAACCCGGACAGCCCGCACACGCCTCTCCAGACGCTCGAGCTCGTCGCGATCGTCGGGCTCTGGGCTTTCTGCATGCTCGAGCCGATCCTCACGTTCTGGCTCGCCGCGCGCCGCCGTCCGGCGGTCGAGATGGCGCGCTTGCGCGCGATCAGCATCGGTTACGCGGGCCTGGTCACCGTCGTGGTCTTCGGGACCGTAGCGGGATCGTTGAACGGCGCGGTTTCCCTGGCGGTCGATGCAGTGGCACTGCTGATCGTGCCCGTTCTCTACTTCGCGTTTTTCCCGCCTGTCTGGCTGCGGAGGATGTGGCGGCAGCCGGAGGAGGAACAGTTCCGCAGCGCGGTGCACGACCTGCTGCTCTACAGCCCCGACCGGGTCACGCTCGCGGAAAAAGCCTTGGGTTGGGCGGAGCGTCTTGTTGGCGGCGACGCTGCGTTCATCGTCGATGCCGAAGGTTTGGTGCTGGCGAGCCGCGGCGTCACCACTGCCGAGGCCACACAGATCGCGATGAAAGGCAAGTTCCTGAAACCAACCCAGGACGGTCGTGCGCCGCGACGCGAAGGCGCGACCATAATCGTGCCGCTCGATCTGCAGCAGGGCCGCGGCGCCATCGTCATCCGGTCGGATCGCCTCATGCCGATCTTCGGTGACGAAGAGCTGAGCCGCCTGAGCCAGTACGCGACGAGCCTTGTAGCGGGTCTCGATCGCGTGACGCTCAGCTCCAAGATCGCTGCCCTCGAGCGAGCCAAGACTGATTTCTTGAACATCGCGTCGCACGAATTGCGCGGGCCGATGACGGTGATCAAGGGTTACCTGACGATGCTCGACGCGGGAGCGCTTGGCGACCTGGCGCCGAAAGCGCGATCGGTGCTTCCGCTGCTCATCTCGAAGTCGGACGAGGTCAACTGGATGATCGAGCAGATGATCGAGGCCTCGCGTCTCGAAGAGGGCCGCCTGGCCTTGAAGCGCCACCGGGCGGACATCGTCGAGCTCACCGACTCGGCGATCGACGGCGTGAGGATGCTGTTGAGCGGCCACGAGCTCAAGGTCGACATGCCCGTGGAATCGATCGAAGCCGACGTCGACCCCGATCGTTTTCAGATCGTCATCCGCAACCTGCTCAGCAATGCCGCCAAATACTCGGCCTCGGGCACGGACATCACGGTCGATGTGCGGCGCGACGACGGCAAAGCACTGGTCTCAGTCCACGACGAGGGCATCGGCATATCGAAAGAGGACCAGACAAGCCTGTTCACGCGATTCGGCCGCATCGACACGACTCAGCACGTGCAGGGCACCGGACTCGGGCTGTGGCTCTCGCGAGAGATCGCGCGCATGCACGAAGGCGACCTCACCGTGGAATCGAGGACCGGACGCGGCAGCACGTTCACCTTTTCGGTGCCGCTCAGACACTAACTCCTCCCCATTTATGGGGAGGTGGCGCGCAGCGCCGGAGGGGCTGCACCAAACCCACTAACCTCGTCTGAGTGTCACCGGATGCGCAGGCGCGGTTTGAGGTGCGCCGCCCCCTCGATCTGGCGCTGACGCTCGCGCCGCTGGGGTCGGGTCCGTGGTTGCGCCGCGAGGGTGATGCCATATGGCGCGCCACGCGAACTCCCGCGGGCCCCGCCACGATGCACATCCAGCATCACCTCCGTTTCATCGATGTGCAGGCGTGGGGTCCAGGCGCGGATTGGGCCGTCGAGCAGACTCCCGCGCTGTGCGGCGAGCACGATGACGACGCGGGCTTTGTCCCCGTCCACCCGCTTGTCGCCCGACTCCACCGCGAGATCCGTGGCATCCGCATGCCCAGGACCCATGCGGTCTTCGAAGCGCTTGTCCCGTCGGTCATCCTCCAGCAGGTCACTACGGAGGAGGCGGTCGACTCTTACCGGCACCTGGTGAACGCGCTCGGCGATGTCGCACCCGGACCGTTCGCGCTGAAGCTTCCGCCTTCGCCCCAGGTCCTCGCCGGCACTCCTTACTGGGCCTTTCATCGCTTCGGGATCGAGCGCCGGCGTGCGGATGTGATCATCCGGGCGGCGCGGAGCGCAAAGCGCCTGGAAGAAACCGTGACCATGGACCGCACGAGCGCGTATCAGAGGATGCAGGCGTTTCCCGGCGTCGGCCCCTGGACCGCGGCCAAGGTCGCAATGGCGGCGCTGGGGGACGCGGATGCGGTCCCCGTAGGCGACTACCATCTGCCGCACTCGGTCGGCTACGCGTTCGAGGGCACCGCCCGCTCGAGCGACCAGCGGATGCTCGAGCTGCTCGAGCCGTATCGCGGACATCGTGCAAGAGTGATCCGGCTGATCACCGCCGCAGGAATAAGCGCACCGCGTTTCGGCCCAAAGAGACCCCTCAGG
>VBGP01000063.1 GCA_005880795.1 Chloroflexota bacterium
CCTACGCCGTGATCGGCGGGACGGCTGTCCCAACTTCGGCCGCCGGCATCGTCTGGTTCTGCATCAGCGCTCTGCTCTGGACGCGACCTACCGGCCGTGCCCACCTCGTGTGGTCCGGGCTCGGCCTGGCCACCGTGCTTTACCTGGTCTTCATCGAGATCGTGCGGCTTGGGGTCATCTGCCTCTGGTGCACCGCGAGTCACGTCCTCGTGGTGGCCATCGTCCTCATCGCCCTGGCCTCGCGACCCGCGACGAACACGGCGCACGAATGATTACGTGGCCGTTTGACATCACCGTCTACGCGGGGCTCGTCCTGCTGTTTTTCGTTCATGCGTGGCTGGCCCGCGGCGCTCCCGACGCGCGTCGCAAGCACACCTTTTATTTCCTGGCCGGTCTGTTCACGTTGTGGATCGCGCTGGAGACCCCCATCGATACCATCAGCGACCACTACCTCGACAGCGTCCACATGCTGCAGCACGTGCTGCTCGCATTTGTCGCGCCGCCCCTGATGCTGCTTGGCCTTTCGCCCGGTATGGCCGCGCGCGTTGCGAAGGTGCCCGGACTGCGCGCGGTGACCGAGCCGGTGCAGGCCCAGGTGATCGCGGCGGCGGTGATGATCGCCTGGCACGCGCCGGCGCTTTACGACGCGACGCTGTCCAACGAGTCGCTGCACGTGGTCGAGCACGTCATGTTCATCGCCTCTGGGGTCGTGCTGTACTGGCCGATCATCGAGGCGACCTCGGCGCAGGCGCGCTGGCACATGTCGCCGGGCGCCAAGCTCGTCTACATGCTGCTGGCGACGCTGCCCCAAGATGGCGTCGCCCTCGCTTTGATCTTTTCCCGGGTGCCTTTTTATGACTTCTACACGCACGTGCCGCGCCTGGTCGCCGGCTTCACCGCGCTGATCGACCAGACGGTGGCGGGCGCGGTGCTGATGATCGTCGGCAAGGTGACCCTGGCCGTCGCAGCGCTCGTGGTCTTCTTCCGCTGGTTCGGTGCAGAGCAGGCCGCCGACAGGCAGATACTAGGGGTGCGGTGAAGTTCTGCCGGGCGCGCGCAGGGCGCATATGAAATATTCAGACAGCATTCTTGATCTGGTCGGGAACACACCCTTGGTGCGCCTGCACAAGGTCACCGCCGGGATCAAGCCGACCATCCTCGCCAAGCTCGAGGAGCTCAACCCGGGCGGCAGCGTCAAGGACCGGATCGGGCTGACCATGGTCGAAGAGGCGGAGCGGACCGGGCAGCTCCGGCCGGGCGGGACGATCATCGAGCCGACCTCCGGCAACACCGGGCATGGCCTCGCGATGGTGGCCGCCATCAAGGGCTACAAGATGGTCTTCGTCATGCCGGACAAGATGTCGCCGGAGAAGATCAGCCTGCTCAAGGCCTACGGCGCGGACGTGGTGATCTGCCCCACCAACGTCGAGCGGTCGTCGCCCCAGTCCTACTACTCGGTGGCGGACCGCCTGGCGCGGGAGATCCCCGGCGCCTTCCAGCCCAACCAGTACTTCAACCCGCGCAACCCCGAGGCGCACTACCAGACGACGGGGCCTGAGATCTGGGATCAGACGGAGGGCCGCGTCGACGTCTTCGTCGCCGGCATGGGCACAGGCGGGACGATCAGCGGCGTGGCGAAATACCTCAAAGAGAGGAAGCCTTCGGTCCACATCGTCGGCGCGGACCCGGAAGGCTCGCTTTACTCGGGAGCGATCGCGCCCTATAAGGTCGAGGGCGTCGGCGAGGACTTCATGCCCGGGACCATGGACATCAAGATCGTCGACCAGATCGTGCAGGTGACGGACAAGGAGTCGTTCATGGCGGCGCGGCGGCTGGCGCGCGAGGAGGGCATCCTGGTCGGCGGTTCCTCGGGGTTGGCCCTGCATGCCGCGCTCGAGGTCGCGTTGACGCGGGGGCCGGATGAGGTGATCGTCGTCCTGTTCCCCGACACCGGGCGGAACTACCTCAGCAAGTTCTTCAACGACGAATGGATGCGCCAGAACGGATACCTGGCCCGCCTGGGCGCGGTGCGCATCCGAGAGGTGCTCCTGTCCCACCCCAGAGGCTTGCCGCAGCTCGTCACGGTCGAGGCGGCAAAGTCGGTGGGGGAGGCGATCGACCTCATGCAGCGCTACGGCATCTCGCAGCTGCCGGTCGTGGAGGAGTCAAACGGGCAGGGCGTGGTCGGCACGCTCCAGGAGCGCACGCTGCTCGACCGCGTCTACCGCGACCCGGCGGTTGTGAGCACCGCCGTGTCCGCGGCGATGGACGCGCCGATGAGCCAGGTACCGGTCGATTCCTCGCTCGATGACGCCTTCGAGCCGCTCCTTCGGGGCGAGCAGGCGGTCCTCGTGCTCGACGATGGGAAGCCCGTCGCCGTGATCACGCGGGCGGACCTGCTCGAGTTCGTCGCTCACCGCGGAAGGTCCTGACTCGCTTGAACAAGGGCCCGCGCCCCCACCCGGCGGCTTCGCCGCCGACCTCCCCGGCGAGCGGGGAGGTGAAGAGTTGGGGGTTTTCGACTCGCGCTCTCCATGTCGGGCAGGGGCCTGACCCGGCCACCGGCGCGGTCGTTCAGCCCATCCACATGGCGACGACGTTCGCGCAGCAGGGAGTGGGCAAGCACAAGGGTTTCGAGTACTCGCGCACAGGCAACCCGACACGGAACGCGCTCGAGGAGTGCCTGGCGGCACTCGAAGATGCCAGGCACTGCCTCGCGTTTGCCTCCGGCCTTGGCGCCGAGACGACCCTGCTGCTGATGCTCAGCCCCGGGGACCACGTCGTCTACATGGAGGACGTCTACGGCGGCACCTTCCGCCTGTTCGACAAGGTGCTGAAGCGTTACGGCCTGACGTTCAGCGCCGTCGACGCCTCCGACCTGGACGCCGTCGAGAAGTCGGTCACCCCGCAAACGAAGATGGTGTGGCTCGAGTCACCGACCAACCCGCTGCTGCGCGTGGTCGACATCGACGCCGTCAGCGAGGTGGCGCACAGCCACGGCGCGCTGGTGTGCGTCGACAACACTTTCGCGACGCCCTACCTGCAGCAGCCCCTACACCTTGGTGCAGACCTCGTCGTGCACAGCTCGACCAAATACATCGGTGGGCACAGCGACGTGGTCGGCGGCTCCATCATGACCAACAGCGACGAGCTGGAAAAACAGCTGCGGTTCCACCAGAACGCGGTGGGCGCGGTGCCCTCGCCGTTTGACTGCTGGCTGCTGCTGCGCGGTGTGAAGACCCTGGCGCTGCGGGTGGAGCGCCAGAGCGAGAATGCGATGGAGCTGGCAAGCGCCCTGCAGCGCAACAAGGCGGTGAAGCGGGTCTTCTATCCCGGTCTCGATTCCCATCCGAATCGCGCCGTGGCCGCGCGCCAGATGCGCATGTTCGGCGGCATGGTGAGCTTCGAGGTGGCGGACGAGCCGGCCGCGTTCCGCACGCTGGAGAGGCTCAAGATCTTCGCCCTGGCGGAGTCGCTGGGCGCCGTGGAATCGCTGGCCGAGCATCCCGCCCGCATGACCCACGCCTCGATCCCCGCCGCGGAGCGTGAGCGCGCCGGCGTGGGAAACGGGTTGATCCGCCTCTCCGTGGGCGTGGAGGACGTCGCCGACCTGATCGCCGATCTCGAATATGCGCTGACGTAGGACTCGTGCGTTTTACGTTCATGGCGCGAATTGCGCTGGTTCACGACGTCGCCGGCGTGGCCGAGACCCAGGCCAGGATCCTGCGTGCCGCCGGGCACGAGGTCGACCATGTCCGTCTGCCCGACTTCGGCGCCAACTGGAGCGTGCTGGCCAAGGCCATCACGCTTCCAATCCGCCTTGCCCTCTACGTGCCCACGATCCTGCGCCTGCGGCGCGGCAGCTACGACGTGATCCACATCCATTGGGTTCCGCGAGGAATCGTGGGCCTGCTGGCGCGAAGGCCATTCCTGATCCAGGCGCATGGTTCCGACCTCCATATGCACGTCAACACGCCTGGCCTGCACATGCTCTGCCGGATGGTGCTCGAGAGATCGCGCGCGATCTTCTATGTCACGCCGAACCTCGAGACCTACATCCAGCGTTTCGCAAACAAGCTTTACCTGCCGAACCCGATCAACGTGCGCTCCGTCGCCGACTCGCCCCGCGCTCCGCAAAGGGTTCGGCGCATCGCGATCTTCATGCGCCTCGACCCTGTCAAAGGGGTGGAGCGAGTCTTTCCGGCGGTCCAGCGCCTGGCGTCGATGGGCATCGAGATCACCGCGCTCAAGTGGGGACCGCTGACCGCCGATTACGTGGATCGGTTCGGCGAATTCGTGCGATTCGTGGACCCCGTGAACCACGATCGCATCGGTGAGTTTCTCTCCCAATTCGACCTTGTCGTCGGCCAGATGGAGCAGGGCGCGCTCGGCCTGTCCGAGCTGGAGGCGATGGCCGCCGGCAGGCCCCTGATCAGCGGGATCGATCGTGACCTCTACCCGGGCGACAAGCCACCCGTCGTCTCCTCATACGACCCGGATGAGCTCGTGGAGCAGATCGGACGCCTGGTCGACGACGGCCGGCGGCTGGAGAACCTCTCGCGCGAAGGCCGGGCGTGGGTGCGCCGCAACCACGGCTACGAGCGTCACCTCGAGCTCCTGGAGTCGGCCTACTTTGGGGCCGCGGCCCGGGTCTCGGAGATGCCGATCGCGATGTAGGCCGCGCCGGCCTCACGAATCTCTTCGGCGTCGAGGGTGCCACGTCCGTCGAGCACGGCGCGCAGGTTCTTGAACGAACGCCAATCGATGTCACGGAAATCGCGATGCATCGCCTGCACCACGATCGCGTCCACAGTCTTCGCCCGGTCCGACTCGAGGTCGACCACATCCGCCTCGAGGTTGGCCAGCTCTGCGGGTGTGAACAGCGGATCGTGGACCAGCACCTCGGCGCCGGCACGTCGCAGGAGATCGACGACCGCAAACGCCGTGGAGAACGCCAGCTCCTTCACGTCCTCGCGATAGGACGCACCGAGCACAAGCACGCGACGGCCGTCGAGTCCGCCCATGGCTCGCTGGAGCTGGTCGACGCCGACCCTGGCCATATGCTCGTTGGTCTCCCGCCCATCACGCACCAGGCTCAGCTCGCCATTGGTTGCATCGCCGAGCAGGAAGTGCGGATAAACCGGGATGCAGTGTCCGCCCACCCCGAGGCTTGGGCGGTGGATGTGCGAGAAAGGTTGGGAGTTCGCGGCCTTGAACGCCTGGCTGACGTTGACGTCGCGGCTCGACGCGTAAAGCGCGAACTGGTTTGCCAGCGCGATGTTGACGTCGCGATAGGTCGTCTCCGCCAGCTTGGTGAACTCGGCCGTCTCCGCATTGTCGACAGGCCAGACCTCGGCGTCGAGCACTGAACGGTAGAACTCGAGGGCGCGGTCAGTGCTGCGCGCATCTATGCCGCCGACGATCTTCGGATACTTGCGGAGGTCTTCGAAGATCCGCCCCGCATAGAGGCGCTCCGGACTGAACGCGAGCTGGAAATCGGGGCCCGCCTCCAGGCCGGACTCTTTTTCGAGCATCGGACCGAGCCGCTGCCTGGTCGTGCCCACGGGAAGGGTTGTCTCGTACATCACCAGCGTGTCCTTGCGCAGGCCGCGTCCCACGGCTCGGGTGGCAGCATCGAGGGCGCGGTAGTCGATCGCACGGTCGGGGGTGACCATAAGCGGGACGATGATCACGACCACGCCGGCTGTAGCAACTGCCGCCGAAGTGTCGGTCGTCGCGGTGAGCTTTCCCTTTGCGACCGCCGCGGCGACCGCCTCTTCCAGCCCAGCCTCCTCATGAATGTGGGCGCGCCCCGCGTTGATGGATTCGACCACGTCGGGCAGCACGTCACACCCGACCACCTC
>VBGP01000064.1 GCA_005880795.1 Chloroflexota bacterium
CCTGGTCGGGCGACGTCGGAAGAGCGAGCTTCTGCCACGACAGGCCCCCGTCCTTGGTCCGATAGAGGTAAGTAGGCGGATTCGTGATCGGGCTCTTCGCACTGACCAGCATCCAGCCGTGCTCCGAGTCGACAAACGACCACGACGCCACGGTGCCCTCCACAGCGGGCGGCGCGAGCGCGGTCCAGGACTTCCCGCCATCAACGGTTCGAGACACCTGGGGGCTGGAGCCAATAAGGGCGAAGACGCCGACGGCGACGTCGAAGAACTTCATGTAACGCCGATGGTTCCCGCCCGCGCCGGAGAGC
>VBGP01000065.1 GCA_005880795.1 Chloroflexota bacterium
TGCGATCGCGCGCCGCGGCCGGGCAGGCAGAGGGGTCAGTTCGAAAACCGGCTCGGCCTCCGGCGTCTCCATGGCCCGCCGCCAGCTTAACCCGGCTTCGGCACGTTGGCCGCGGTCCAGTTCAGCCCCCCGTCCGAGGTCATCATCAGCCCGGTCGCGGCATTGCGGCGGTTGACCGAGCTCATCACCAGCCAGGCATGTTTGGCGTCGATCACCTGCGCCGGCCCAAACGTCCAGTCTCCCGAGATGTCGGGCGTGACCGTGGCCACCGGCGTCCAGGTCTGGCCGGCGTCGGACGTCTTGAAAAGATTGTCCCAGCGTGATGCCCACCAGTGCCGCGAGTCCACGAAGGAGAGGTCTGACAATTCGGCCGGAGATGGCGGCGGCGGGATCGAGCGCCACGATTGACCGCGATCGAACGAGGTAAACATCCACGCCTTCCCGAATCCGTCTTGGGCCTGGGCGACCACCCCGTTCCCAGGCAGAAGAACCACAGACGTGTTGTAACCGAGGAATCCCTTTCCGTTCGGCGAGGGCGCCAGCTGTGCCGGCATCGGCAGTGCAATCGCCCGCCAGCTCCCCCCGCCGTCGCGCGTCGAATACACAGTTGGGCTCGATTCTTCGGTGCCCGTCCATCCTTCGCCGTCGCTCCGGAAGCCGAGGGTCATCGGCAGTGCTCTGCCCCACAGAGCGGCCCCCGGTGGGGGTGACGAATCCACCCGATGCCAGAACAGGCCGCCGTCCACCGTCGAGTACAGATGAGTCGTCGCTTGCTGGTCAAATTCCGACACGACCGCCCAGCCGCGGGTCGCGCTGGCGAAGACAAAGTTCGGTGTGCCCTCCGGCAGCGAGATCACGCTCCAGTGCGCACCACCGTCGTTCGTGCGATACAGGACACCGGCGTAGAGAAGGCCATGGTCGCGGTCGAAGAAATGGATCGTTGCGGATCCGCCCATCGCATCGTGGCCCGTGAAGCGACCCTGCCAGGTCCGGGCTCCGTCCGTTGTCTGGTAAACCCAGACCCTGGGTGAGCCCTGCCGCTCCACCGCGACCGCCCAGCCGACCGATGGGCTTATGAAGTCATAGCTGACCGAGTACAGCGCCGGCACGATCGGAACGGTTGGCGGCCCTTTGACCACCGCCGAGGCAGGCGCGGCGGGGCGGAGGTAGATAAGCCCGGCAACGACAATCACCGTCAATGCGGCCGCGATCAGTGGAATCGCCCGCCGGGCGCGGGCGTCCAGCACCGGCTCCCCGCTCAACCTCACAGCCCTCGCGATAGATTGTGAATCGATGGTCGGCCTTGTGCGTCCAGCTGAGCTCGACGATTCTGCCGCGATTGCCCGCGTGCACGTCGCGACGTGGCGCACGACCTATGGCGGCCTGCTGCCAGAAGATTTCCTCGCCTCGCTCGACGCCGCGGGCTACGAGCAGCGCTGGAGGCGGACGCTGCGCGAACGGCCCGATCACGTCTACGTGGCCGAGGAACATGACATGGTGGTCGGGTTTGCCTCAGGCGGTCGCGAGCGCGCCGGCGAGACTGGATACTCCGGTGAGCTTTACGCGATCTATGTCCTGCGTGAGGCGCAGGGACGCGGCCACGGACGCCGCCTGGTCCAGGCGGTCGTGGGCGGCCTCCGCGAGATGGGATTGACGGACATGATCGTGTGGGTGCTGCGAGAAAACCGGACCGCTCGCGATTTTTACGAGAAGCTCGGTGGAGTCTTTGTGCGAAGCCAGCCGATCACGATCGGTTCCGCGCTGCTGCAAGAGGTCTCGTACGGCTGGAAGAGCCTGGACGCTATTCGCTACTGAGGAGCCGGCAGCGGAGTCTGGGTGAAGTCGAAGCAGTCCTCCATTCCGTCGGCGGACTTCGTGCGCGCGTTCAAAGAGGGCAGGCCGAAGTTGTTCTCGCAGAACTTGACCAGGCTCACGTGCGAATGGAGCGCCTTGGAGATATAAGCCTTGCGCGCGTAAGGGCTGAGCACGAGGCACCCCACCCGGCCGCCGTAGCGGAACTGGGTGCCGTCTTTCCACTTCTCGACCTCAGGGGGCGTGACGTGGTCCCACCAGCCGCCCCAGTCGTCCCAGGTGATGAAGATCGCGACCTGTGGCCAAAGTCCCGCCGCAACCACCGCCTGGACCTGGCTGACGGTCCACTGGCTGCCCTTGCTCACGTCGCCCGCGTGGGCGGCGCGTTGCGCCGCGGTGTCGGCGGGATGCTCGCTCTCGGTGTCATCGGAGTAGAGCCATGAGACCGAAGGCAGCTTTCCGGCCTGCGCGTCGGTCGCGAACTTCTGCCAGGTCGATTTCTTGCCCGCGGTGTACTTGATGAACTCGAAGGCGTAACCGTTGTAGTTGCCCCAGGTCAGGCCGGCGGCGTCGAGCTGTGCCGGCAGCGAAGGCTGGTCGTAGAGCGGCGGCCCGGGATGCTTGCGGTAATTGGTGGACGGGTTGTCGATGAGCTTTGAGTCGGCGGTGATCAGCATCAGGTGGTTGGGCGTCGAAGGCCCGGCCACGTCGGTGTAGTAGTTGTCACATAGCGTGAACTGCGCGGCGTAGCCCCAGTAATGAGGTATGTCGCTCTGCGGAAAAGCAACGCGCGGCGCCGTGGTGTCGCGCGTCAACCAGGCGGCGTGACGGTGATTGGGGTCTTTCGGCGGCGGGTTGGGACTCCTCGGAAGCGCGACGCCGTTGCCGCCGGGGAACGTGCCGAAGTAGTTGTCGTAACCGTGGTTCTCCTTGACGATGATCACGACGTGCTTGATCGGGCTCGATTTGGCGCTCATGTCTCCCCTACGGCGCTTGGTGCGCCATTCTTGCGAAGGTTGCCCTCGGGACCAGCGCGGTGCCGGCGCTGAGCACGCAAACGGCCGCGATCGAAAGAAACGTGTAGGTCGGGCTGAGCGTGAAGAGCGCGCCGCCCGCCAGAGCTCCAGCGATCTGTACCGCCGTCTGCGCAGTCTGGAAAACGGCCTGCGTGCGGGCGTACTGACCCGGCTCGGCCAGGCGGCTCACCTCCGCCATCATGCTCGGCAGGCCCGAGATCGTGAACATGCCCTCGATCAACCCGAGGCCGATCAGCCACGGCACCGAGGCGATGAACGGATACAGCGCGGCAAAGAAAGCGGTGCAGATCAGCGCGGCGACGATGAACCGGCGAGCGCCGAAGCGGTCTCCAAGCGAGCCCGCGTATCCGCTCAGCAGCATCGCGGGCAGGGCGAAGGTGACAAAGGAGAGACCGACCAGAAAAGTGGTCGCCCCGCGATAGGTCAGGTACAGCGACCAGATCGTGTCGAATGCTCCGATCATGTACGAGGTCCCCGCGCCGAGCAGAATGAGGGGCAGAAGCGTGCGCGCCATGTGCAGCGCCCGAGTCGGAATCTCGACCGTGCTCCGCGCGCGAACGTTGGGAAGCGTGGCCAGCGCGAAGACGGCCAGCGCCGAGAGGGCGGCCGCGACTCCGAATACGACGCCGAGGCTGAACAGCGCGATGAACCCTCCGATCGCGGGCCCGATGAGCATCCCGGCCATGTTGGTCGACTGCATGTAGCCGAACGCGCGGCCGCGCTCCCGAGGGGCGGTGCTCTCGGCGAGCAGCCCGTTTGCGGCCGGCCAGTACGCGCCCTGCGCGGCCCCGTGCAGAAGGCGCACCAGGATGAACGCTGTTAGCGGCAGGGGCAGGAGATAGGCGAGAAACAGCGCGGCGGTCGCGAGCATCGCCGCGATGAGCACCGCCTTCGTGCCGAACCGGTCCGCGGCCCAGCCGGCGGGATAGCGCACCACCGCGTTGGCCACGAGCCCCGCGGCGAAGACGACGCCGACCAGGGCCGCCGAACCGCCCTTGCGGCCGAGAAAGATCGGCAGCAAAGGCAGGAAGAACCACATCCCGACCGCGTTCAGGAAGTTGATCGCGTACAGCGTCCAGAGCGTTCGCCTCTCTCCCACTTCCATCAGGAATACTGGCAGAGCGATGGCGGCGGACAGACTGCATGAAGCGGAATGGGAAGTGATTCCGTATTCGCCGCATCCCGCTCACGTGCACATGGCCCTGGACGAGGTGCTGCTCGAGCAGGTGATGCATGGGCGGCGCCCTCCCACGATGCGAATGTGGCAGTGGGCCGAGCAGGCGCTCGTCATCGGATCGCACCAGTCGGTGCGGAATGAGATCGACGTTCCAACCTCGAAAGCGCTCGGATTCATCATCACCCGGCGCATGAGCGGTGGAGGCACCATGCTCTGCGAGCCGGGCCGCACGATCACCTACTCGATGTATCTGCCCGAATCGATGGTCTCCGGAATCAGCTTTCGCAAGTCATACGCGCTGCTCGACGACTGGGCCGTGCGCGCGTTCAATGGTTTGGGGATTCCGGCGTCCTATCGCGAGATCAACGACATCATCTCTCCGCGAGGCAAGATCGCCGGGGCGGCGCAGGCGCGCCGGCGCGGGTTCGTGCTGCATCACACGACGATCGCGCACTCGATGGACGTCGAGCTGCTGCCGCGGTTGATCAGGATCGGTCGCGCCCCCCTCACAGCGCGTGGTGTTCGCAGCGCCGAGAAGAAGGTGTCCCCGCTGTCGTGGTTTACGGACCTGTCCTGTGAGGAAGTGGCTCGAGAGCTCGAGCACAGGTTTGAGGCGGAGTTCACCAGCAAGAAAGCTCCGCTAACGGGGGAGGAGCTCGCGGCTGCGCAGCGACTCGTCGATGTCAAATATGGAACCGTGGCCTGGATCAATCGGTTGGCCTAACTGAGGAAGCGATGATCTGGCGCTTGGGGTAAAGCGGGTCTCCCCACCCTGGCCCTCCCCGGCAAGCGGGGAGGGGAAGGACATATCAGGCGCCCGTAGCCGTCTTCCACTCTTCGACGAGAGCGGCGCTCTGGTCGACGTGCTCGCGATAGTGGTCGCGCAGCCAGCCGACGACGTCCTCTGGGCTGGTTGCGTAGGGCTCCTGTCCGCTCCCGTAGACCACCGGCGCCTTGCGGGACCAGTCCGATGGCGGCAGGACCCTACATGCGGCACCCACGTCCTCGTGGAGACGAGCCATCTCATCGAGTGAGCCGTTGCGCTCCCCATGGGTCAGGCCGCGCCTGGCGCCCTCGAGCGCCTTGGCCTCGGCCCCAGGCGGATCCTGCGGGCCGATCTGGGCAAAGCCGCCCGCAACGATCGCGT
>VBGP01000066.1 GCA_005880795.1 Chloroflexota bacterium
CGAGAGCGCCAAGGCGCTCGCCGGTTGGCAGGAGCCGCAGCCCGATTCCTACGCCACCGTGGTGGTCGACAAGGCGAACAACGTCACCCGGCGACTGCCCGTTTACTCGGGGCAGAAGAATGGTGTCTTCAATGCTCGCCGCGCCTACAAAGGCAGCGTCACCTACCTCGGCAAGTCCGGCCCGCTTGACACCCAAGGAGTGCTTGACCGCGTCCTGGCCCAACCCGCAACGGCGTCGTTGATCGCCGGCAAGGTCGCGATCCATTTCGTGACGGCGCGGCCGAGCGCGGGCTACGTCAAGAACCTCGCCGACGCGTTCCGGCGCAGCAAGTACGACATGAAGACCATGATGCGCGCCGTTTTCACAAGTCCAGAATTCAGAGCGGACGCGAGCTACCGCAGCCTGGTCAAGTCTCCGACTGAGTTCATGGTCCACGCAGCACGCGCCCTGGGGGTTTCGTCGCCGTCGAAGCTCATTGCGGGCTCAGGCTCCGGCATGGGTCAGAGCCTTTTCGACCCGCCGGACGTCAACGGATGGCCGAACAACGAATCGTGGATCTCGTCCAACACGGTGGTCGAGCGGGTCAACTTCGCAACCGCCGCCGTTGCACAGATGAAGGTTTCTTTGCCCTCGCCCATGGACGCGGTGCGCCAGCATCTCGATGGCGTCCTCAGCCCGCAGACTGCCAGCCTCTTCAACCAGGCCGCCGACGATCGGGCTCGCTGGTTCATCGCCCTGGCGTCCCCGGAATTCCAGCTCAAGTAGGTGCACGAAGGATGAACAGAGAAGCCGGCATCAACCAGCTCAAGCGGCGCGATTTCCTCAAGGCGGGGCTCGTTTTCGGCGCCGGCGCCTCGGGTCTCGCGGCTGGATACGCGGCCGTCCCCGACGCGTTCGCTCGCGCTGTCTATGCGGCGAAGAAAGAAGGAATGACCAACGACAACATCCTTGTGATGATCCAGCTAGCGGGTGGCAATGACGGCCTGCGCACGCTGGTGCCGATTGCCGATCCCGCGCTGCATGACCTCCGCCCAAAGCTCGCCGGACCGATGGTTTCGCAAGCGCTGCCCCTCAACTCGCAGTACGGCCTCAATCACAACCTGGCCGGCATCAAGGGACTTTGGGACAAGGGCAAGGTCGCGGTCGTGCAAGGCGTCGGCTATCCCAACCCAACCTTTTCCCACTTCGAATCGATCCGGATCTGGGAGACGGGCGACCCCACCCGACGCCAGGTCGACGGCTGGCTGGGCCGAACGCTAGCCACAAGCTACGACTCCAACGGACATCCCCTGACAGGCTGCGCTTGCGGTGCGACGGACGCGCCGGGCGCCCTGCGGGATCTTCAAGCCACGCTGACCGTGATCCAGGACCAGAAGAAGTTCGGGTTCACGGGCGGCAGCGAGGTGGAGGCCGCGGTGGGCGCGCTGTACAAGGGCACGCCCGGAATCTACGGCGCGCTTTTCGACACCGCGATCGCGACCGCAACGGAGACGATGGCGACTTTGCGGACATCGGCCTCGAGCTATCAGCCGATGGCGGATTACTCCGACAAGGTCAAGCTCGTGTACTCGTCGAAGAACCAGTTGGCCGCGGCGCTGCAGCTGGCGGCCGAGCTCATCGTGACCGGCACAGGGGTCAAGCTGCTGCACGTGACGCTCGGTGGATTCGACACTCACTACACCGAGCTCAACCGTCACGACGACTTGATGGGCTACCTCGACTCCGCCGTCTCCGCCTTCTACCAGGACCTGTCGGCGCACAACATGGCGGACAAGGTCCTCATCGCCACCTGGTCCGAGTTCGGACGGCGACCGAAGGAAAACGCCAGCGGTGGCACCGACCACGGCGCGGCCGCACCGCTGCTCTTGATCGGAGATCCGGTCACCGGTGGCCTGTACGGAGAAGAGCCCAGCCTGACCGGCCTCGACAACACGGGGAACCTGAAGTACGCGGTCGACTTCCGCTCGGTGTACCAGGAGATCCTGAGCGGTCACCTCGGCGCGGACGCCAACAAGATCCTGGGCTCGACGTTCGATCGGGTCTCCTTCCTGAAGGCGCCGGTCGCGGTCTGAACTTGCGGCTTTTTCTGATCAAGACCGTCGCCACGGCCCTCACGGTTGGCGCAACCGCCGCCTCCGCGCTTTTTGTGACGGCGCACCTGAAAAACGCAGCCGCACCCTTGCAGCCGGCTGTCCTGAACGCAGGCAATAACGCGAGCTCGACAGCTGCCGGTGGCACATTGACGGTCGGTCCATCGGTGCAGCCGAGCAGCGCCGAGCCGATGACTTCAACGTATGCGTCCTGAAGCCGCCGTCCAGGTCCATCACTTCGAGGCGATGGGCACCAGCTGCAGTCTCTTCGCTGTCAATCAGCCCCGCGGACGGCTGCTCGAAGGAGAGTTCTGGGTCCGCCGGCTGAGCGCCGGGATGACCCGATTCAACACGGACAGCGAGCTATCGCGGCTCAACGCATGCGCGGGCAAATGGATGGAAGTCAGCGACGACCTGGAATCAATCCTTCGCGCCGCACTGAGCGCGTACGCGATGAGCGCGGGACTCGTCAACGTCGCGGTGCTGCCATCGATGCACGCGATCGGCTATACGCGTCCGCTCGCCGAAGGGCCATCGGTCGCCACGCTCGATGGGGCACGACCGCTGCGACCGTTGCCTGAGGTGCTTGAGGTTCGCGATCGCGAGGCCATGGTGGCGTTTGGATCGGGGCTTGATCTCGGCGGCGTCGCCAAAGGCTGGATGGCGGATCGCTTGGCGCAAGAGCTCGGACCGAATGCGGTGGCAAATCTCGGCGGCGACCTGAGTGCTGTCGGCTTGGGTCCCCGCGGCGATGGCTGGCCGGTTGGCGTGGCGGGTCAGACGCTGATGCTGCGCGACCAGGGCGCCGCGACCAGCAGCGTGCGGCGGCGCCGTTGGGGCGGGCTGCATCACCTGATCGATCCCCGCAGCGGCCTGCCGGCGATCTCAGGCCTGGAAGAAGTGTCGGTCGTGGCGGCATCGGGGTTCGAGGCCGAGGTCGTCGCGAAGACGGCGCTGCTGCTCGGTCCGGCGGTCGGGCCGGCCTACTGCGCCGCTCACGCGATGGCCTGGTGGCTGGGCGGTGCGCGTGACGACTGACCAGTTTTTCTGGGTGCTCGCGCGGGTTGCTGGACTCAGCTCCTACGCGGCGCTTGCCATCGCGCTGGTCACCGGCATCGCACTGCGCACGGCGGTATTCGACTGGTTGGGCAGCAACCGCCTCGTGCGCTCACTCCATGAATTCACGATCGTGTTGTGGATTCCGCTCGCCGGGCTGCACATCCTGGCGCTGCTGCTAGATGCCACCGCGCGGATCGGCGTGCTCGACGTGGTTGTGCCCTTCCACTCCGCCTACGGATCGCTGGCGATCGGAGTCGGCGCCCTGTCTTTCGATCTTTTGGTCGCGGTCACCGTGGCGGCGTACCTGAAGCGACGGATGCGCAAAGCGGTGTGGCTGTGGGTGCACAGGCTTTCCTACCTGGCGTTCGCGCTGGTTTTCCTGCACGCGGTGCTGAGCGGCACCGATTTCAGCGACCCGGTCGTATCGGCGATCACCTGGGGCACGGCGGCGGCGCTGCTGACGCTCGGGTTGGCCAGGGTCCTGGCCGGCCGCCTACCAGCCTAGGCCCCACCTTCCGCGGGCCCACCCTCCTCCCGCCGGTTCCCACCCCCAACCGGCTCTCCGAGTCGCCAACTCAATCAGAAAAAATTCAGCGTCGGAACCCAGCCTGTTAAGGGACCGTCGCCCGTCGCTCACGGGGATTCCGAACGTTTTGCGCAAGAGGCCCCTTTGCCGGCACGCGATACGAACTGTTTGCGCAAAGAGCACCGAATCCGGGCCACGCGCCACGCGCCGCCCCCCGCCCCGCCCGCCCCCTAAGCCGCCACCCAGTGCCGGAGCTGAATCACCTTCTCCCTCAATTGCTGCTCCGCCTCCAGCGGCGTGTCGATCTCCTTGCGCTCGCGGTGCCACCGCTCCATCGCCAGGTCGAGCTGAGCCGTCTGGAGGCGTGAAACCCTGAGGTAACCGGAAGGCCCCGCACGGTTGAGTGCCTGCAGCCGCTGCCGGAGCCGCTGCCACGGACTCGCCAGGATGGGCACCTCCTGCGGCAGGATCGCGCCCTGCCCGGTGGCCGCCTCCTTCTGCATCTGATCCAGCAGGTTCTGACCCTCGTACCGAATCCCGAACAGCAGGAGCGCGATCAACCCGGCGGTGAATGGGCCGGTCATGATCAGCGTCCGCAGGTGGATCTCGACGAGTCCGAACAAAGTGTTCTGAATCGGGAAAAAAGTCGCCCATGCATCCCACGAGAAGTGGCCGGCGATGGCGATGATGAAGCCGGCGCCGATGGCCATCACTTTCATGCGCATGCTCGGCAGCTGGCGCGCGATGCCGACCCCGGCCCCGATGTACGCGGTGTACGTCGCGTGGCCGAAGAAGAGTCCCAGCACCTGCCGTCCGTACCACTGGATGCCCGCCGCGACCCCGCCGAAACCCTCGGGCGAAAAGATCGAGTACAGGTTGGTCATATAGCTGATCGATTCCAGGAAGTTGAACCCCAGGCCGACCGCGGCTCCGTAAACGATCCCATCGACCACGTCGTCGAACTCGTTGCGCATGACCAGGAACAGCAAAAGGACGGCAAGTCCCTTCGCCAGCTCCTCGAGGATGCCGGCCATGAAAGCAAGCGACGTGTCCAGACCCGGACCCGGCACCAACGTGTGCTGTGCCGACGACTCCCAGACCGTCTCGCCCCAGACCACAAGGCTCGTCGCGACGATCGCGCCCCACGCCGCCGCGACGAGGACCAGCCGCCAGGGTTCCTTGTGGTTCCGGTCCATACGGCGGACGACCCACAAACCGAAGGCCGTCGTGGGCAGGCATGCCAGGGCGCAGACTGCGGCGACCCCCGGGCCGGCCGACTGCGTGTACAGGAAGACGTCGATCACCAGCAGCCACAGCAAGACGCCGATGCCGATCAGGACCGCGGCGCGAATCAGGTGCACCCGTCGCGTTGCCCGATCCCGGTTGTATGCGCGAACCAGGATGAACGTCCCGAGTGTGATCAACGCGACCGCCAACAGGCCGTACAGAGAAGTCCGGCCGGGAACCGTGTCGAGGAAGACGTAGTTCAGGATCGAGCTCGCGATCAGCGCCACGATCACCAGAGCCGAAACAGCAAGCGCGATCCCATATCGCGAGGGCCGGAGCTTCGATTCGGGGTCGGCGGCCGGCGGGTGGGTCGACGTGATCATGTCCGGTCGACCAGCACAAACCGTCGGCCCAGCACTTCAACCGGCACCCCGTCCTGCAACCGCTCCACCACGAACGTGTACCGACCGGGCAGCACGAAGTGGTAGCCCGGAGGCACCTGCACCGGGACAACCTTGTCGTTCGTCAGCCCGGCAGGCGTGCCGGGACCGACCTCGCCCTCGATGGATCCGAATGAGTCGTACCAGCGCGCGTCGACGGTGAGGTTTGAGGGGATCGACGACCAGTCGACGACGGCCGCGAACTCTTCGTTGCGCGCGTACTCGGCCCGATCGGGACCAGTGGTCTGCCCGGCGGCGGGGTCGTACTTATAAACCCCGACGATGTTTGCCTTCACGCCGCTGGCTTGGCCGGGCCGCTCGAAATAGGCGAACTGGATCAGCCCGATGGCGAGGATGACCACGCCGACGGTCGCAAAGACCAGCAGCGTGCGGTACAGAGTCCTCAGTTGGATATCGGTGACGGAGCCCAAGCCCGCTCAGTCGAATGGATTTGCCTGCGCGTTGTCAAGGCAGAAACGAAGGAGGTTGGGCCGGATGCCACAAAGCGCGTGGAGCGACAAGCGGGAAAGACAGTACGAACACATCAAAGAAGGGCTCATGGAACGCGGCTCTGACGAGGACAAGGCGGAAGAGATCGCGGCCCGGACGGTGAACAAGGAGCGCGCCCGCCACGGCGAGGCCAGAGAGGCGAGCCGGACCTCGATCCACGACCTCTCTCCGGGGCGCCGGGGCGGACTGAGGTCCCACCGCGGCTCGGGCG
>VBGP01000127.1 GCA_005880795.1 Chloroflexota bacterium
GGGCGGCTTCTGTGCGGTGCAGCTCGGAACGAAAGTGTTCGACACGTTTCAAGTCCTTCCTGGTGCGCATGCGCCGGTAAGAGTGATTCGCCGCATTCAAGAGCAGCAGCTTCGCCTGGAACATGAGCGCGTGCGATTTCGCGATCCTCATGCCGTTCGACGCCGAGATGGACCGCCCGCGGCTCGACTTTCGATGCCTTACGGCGGCCAAGCTCCGCCTGTGCGCGTGACCGTTCGATGAGTCCCTTGCAGGCATGATCCACCACCGCGGGCCGTGTGGCAGCGTGCGGCCCGCATTAAAGAAACGCCCTGGCGAAAGGGCATACCGAGACTGAATTCGGGCGCGGCTACCTGTCTTGTCGCGCTTCGACTTCAGCGTGCCAGAACTCGCGGCGCCCGAGCAGTCGTTCGTACTCGGCGCGGAGCATCGCCTCGTCGTCTTTCACCTCGGCATCTCCTTCAGGAGGCACGCGGACCTTCTGCAACTCGAGGTCGGTCAGGATCGTCTGCTTCAAGCGGCAGAGCTCGTCGTAGGTCTCGAGCCAGCGTCGGGCGTCGTCGACACCACCGGAATGGGCTGAGGAGGCTTCGCCTGGCAGCAGCTTGTCACCATCGTCTTCCCCCATATGGGGAGAAACGGCCGACGGGCGCCCCGTCCCCGGGCACAGCAAGTGCGGAGGGAAGAGGTGGGTCGAGGGCGGACTGTAAGCCGGGTTCTGTATCCCTTGCGGGACGGTGACCATCTGTCTGGGGCGCCGGTTGCCCGGCGTCTCTAGCGACTGATACCCGAGGACTGGGCGAGCCGCCGTTAAAACGTCCTCCTATTTGGTCTTGCTCCGGGCGGGGTTTACCTGGCCGGCCGGTCACCCGGTCGCCGGTGGGCTCTTACCCCACCTTTTCACCCTTACCTGGCGGCGCGTCTCCGGAGATTCACGCTGCCCGGCGGTTTTTTTCTGTGGCACTTTCCTTCGGGTCGCCCCGACTGGGTGTTACCCAGCGCCCTGCTCTGTGGAGCCCGGACTTTCCTCCAACGCTATTTACTTCGCCGGCGGTCACCCGTCCGCCTCGGCCCGGATAGAGTCTACCCGCCGAACTTGGTCTTCTTAACGTGGGCGTCGATCGCCATGTTGGCGAGATGGTCGGCGCCGCGGTTCTTGGCCCGTTCGACGTGCGCCACCTTCACCTCGGGAAACCTCTCGATCAGCTCTTTCGCTTGCTTGTGCAGCGGCAGCAGCTCCGGCGCCTTGATCCGGTACCCGCCGTTGATCTGCTCGACCACGAGCTTGGAGTCGAGATAGACCTCGAGCCGGTCCGGTTTCCACTCCTGGGCTGCCTTAAGGCCTTCGATCAAAGCGCGGTATTCGGCCTCGTTGTTGGTTGTCACGCCGAGCCAGCGGTGGAGCCCTCTCAGGCGCATCCCCACGTCATCTTCGATGACCACGCCGAGGCCGGCCGGGCCGGGGTTGCCGCGCGAGGCGCCGTCGGTGAAAAGGCGCAAGACCTTCAGGCCATCACCAGGATGCGGCTGCAGTTTTCGCAGGTGACGATCCCGTCGCCTTTGCGCAGCGCCTGCATACCCGAGGACGTCACCGTGACGTGGCAGGCGAGGCACTGGTTGCGGTCGACCTCCGCGACGGGTGGATGCGCGCGCACGCGGAGGTAGGCGTTCTGGGCCGCCAACGGAACCTGCGCCCATATCCCGGCGCTGTCAGCCTGCACCGCCTCGAGCTCTGTTTGCCAGGAAGCAAGGTCATGCCGCAAGGTCGGCTCGTCGGACGTCGCTCGGGTGCGCGCTTCGTCGAGGCGCTCGGCTGATTCGAGCACGGCGGCTTCGGCCAGCTCGCCCTCTTCCATCAGATGCAGTTCGGCCTCCTCCTTCTCCTCGAAGCTCGCCTTCAAGTGTTTGACCTCTTCGCTCATCTGCATCAGCTCGCTCGGGCTGCGGATGCGGCCGCTCATCAATTCCTTTTCGCGGGAGCGCAGTCTCGTCCGGTGCGATTCGCGCTCGCGGTCGGACTCGCGGAGGCGGAGCTGGAGGGCTTGCTGCTCGGCACGTACGTTGGCGAGCGCCTCTTCGGCGGCGACCACGTCCGGATTCACGGAGAGCAGCGACTCCACGCGCTCGATGTCGTCGCGCAGCTCTCGCTCCCTCTCGATCAGTCGCTGGTAAGCCAGCAGGAGCTGCGCTGGTTTCATTCGAGGACGACCAGGACCTGGCCCTCCTTCACCACCTCTCCCTCCTTCACCCGGACCTCTTTGACGGTGCCGGCGCGGGGCGCGGTGACTGGGATTTCCATCTTCATCGACTCGAGGATCAGGAGCTCATCCTCCTCGGCGACCTGCGCGCCGGGCTCGGTCTTGATCTTCCACACGTTGCCGACCAACTCTGCTTTGACCTCAGTCATCTCGTCGCATTCAAACAGAGAATCTGGCGGGCTTGCTCGACCGAGGCGACCTCGCGCCCCTCGTCGCGGGCAAGCCGCACCGCTTTTTCCACCAGGTCGGCGTTGCTCTTCGCCATGCTGCCCGCCTCGACGTAGAAGTTGTCCTCCAGCCCGACACGGACGTTGCCGCCCATCGCGATCGCCGCCGCCACCAGCGGCCACTGATTCAGTCCGATGCCGATCACCTGCCAGTGCGATCCGGGTGGAAGGGTGTCGACCTGGTTTACCAGGTGGCGGGTGCTGCCCGGGATGCCGCCGAGGACTCCCATGATCAGGCTGAACTGATAGGGCGCCCTGAGCACGCCCAGGTCGATCAGCGGCGCGGTGTTGGCGATGTGGCCAGTGTCGAAGCACTCGAGCTCGGGACGCACCCCGGCGCTGTTCATCGCCTCGAGGAAGAAGCGGATGTCCTTGAAGGGATTGGCGAAGACGTGATCGTGATAGAAGGTCTTCTTCTTTTCGGAGTAGATGGCGTAGTTCATCGACCCCATGTTCAGCGCGCCGATGTCGGGCCGCAGCTCGCGGATGTGCGCCACCCGCTCCTCGGCGGGAACGCCGACCGCTCCCGTCGAGAAGTTGATGATGACGCTCGTCCGAGAGCGGACCTCAGCCAGGATCTCGGCGAACGTGTCCACGGTCCAATCCGGGCCGCCCTCCGGAGTTCGGGCGTGAATGTGCACGATCGCCGCACCAGCGTCGGTGGCTCGTTTTGCCTCGTCCGCGATCTCCTTTGGCGTGTAGGGGATCGCCGGGCACTGCTCGCGGGTCGCCAGCACGCCGGTCAGCGCGGCGCTGATGACGACCGGGCCGCTCATACAGGGATGTTTCCGTGCTTGCGCCACGGACGGTCGATCTTCTTGTCCCGCGACTGTTCGATGGTCTTCACAATCACACGCCGCGTCTCTGCAGGGTCGATCACGTCATCGATCATCGCCCAACCTGCGGCCAGGTACGGGTTGATCTGGGACCGGATGGTCTCGATCAGCTGGGCGCGTGTGGCTTCGGGATTGTCCGAGCTCTCGACCTGCTTGTTGAAGATGATGTTGACCGCGCCTTCGGGACCCATGACCGAGATCTCGGCGAACGGCCAGGCCACGATCGTGTCCGGCTCGTAGCCCTTCCCGCACATCACGTAGTAGCCGGCGCCGTATGCCTTGCGCATGACGATCGTGACCTTCGGCACGGTTGCCTCAGAGGTGGCGTAGAGCATCTTCGCGCCATGCCGGATGATGCCGTCCTTCTCAACCTGCGAGCCGACCATGAAACCCGGGACGTCCATCAGATACACGAGGGGCACGTTGAACGCGTCGCACATGCGGATGAAGCGCGCCGCCTTGTCGGCGGCGTCGGAGTCCAGCGCTCCGCCTTTCTGCATCGGCTGGTTGGCGACCACGCCCGTCGCGTGACCCGCCACCCGCGCGAAGCCGACGACAATGTTTTTCGCCCACGTGGGTTTGACCTCGAACCACGACTCGTGATCGAAGATCGCCTTGATCACCTTGCGTACGTCGTAGGCGGCGCGCGGGTTGGCCGGCACGATCTTGTCCAGTCCCTCGACCAGACGGTCCGCCGGGTCGCCCGTCTCCGTGTGCGGCGGCGCCTCCGTGTTGCTCGATGGCAGGTAGGACAGGAAGCGGCGCACGGTGGCGATGCAGTCGGCGTCGCTCTCGACCTCGTTGTCGCCGACCCCAGATTCGTAACAGTGGACCTGCGATCCGCCCATGTCGTGGTCGCTGACGTCCTCCCCCGTCGCCGCCTTGACCAGGCGCGCGCCGCCGAGCGCCATCGAGGACGTCCCCTTGACCATCGGCACGAAATCGGCGAGTCCGGGGATGTACGCGGTCCCGGCGGCGCACGGACCGAGCATCGCCGCGACCTGCGGGATGACCCCTGACATGTACACCTGCTCGGCGAAGAGCCAGCCGGTTCCCGCGAAGGTCGAGCCGGACGCCTCCTGGATCCGCGCCCCCGCGGAGTCGAGGAGCCAAACGATCGGCTTCCGATAGCGAAGCGCGAGCTCGCGCACGCGAGCCGCCTTGAACTGCTCGCCGACGGCGCCCATCGAGCCCGCCATCACGGTGAAGTCGTAGGCGATGACCCATACCTGGCGGCCGTCGACGTCGCCGTGGCCCGTGACCACACCATCGGCGGGAGCGGTGTCCGAACCGTCTCGGTTCTGGGCGAGGAGGCCGAGCTCAACGAACGTGCCCGGGTCGAAGAACAGGTCGATGCGCTCGCGGACCGTGAGCTTGCCGCGCTCGTGCTGCTTCGCCACCTTTTCCGCTCCGCCCATCGCGAGGTTCTTCTTGCGTCGCGCCCGAAGGTCCTCAACCCGAGTCGCGTAGTCGTCGCCCATCGCGAGAATCCTACTTAGCGACGAGAAGGTCTTCGCGACCGCGCCAGCGGTCGAGGAACCGGTACGTGTTGCGTTTCGAGAGCCGGTCGCGCTCTGAGGGCTCGGTCGATTCCCACAGCCGGTGCTCGTGTTTCTCGATTGGGAGGCCGGGCACCGCGACGGCGCGGCCGCCACGGTCTCGCAGGCGGAAGCTGAACTCGACGTCCGCCATCCGGTAAAAGCGGAACCTGGGGTCGAAGCCGGTCAAGGCCACCGCATCGGCGCGGCGAAAGGCCATGCAGTAGCCCTCAATCGCATCAACGTCCGGCCCGTCGCTGGACTCGAACTCCTTAAGAGTTCCTTTACCTCGAAGACCGAACGGCCCCACGACGACCACCGATTGATCGTTGAGGGCCTCAATCAGCGGAGTGATCGCATCGCCTGTCAGCTCCACGCCCGGATCGAAGAGGACGACCACCTCGCCTGCGGCCGCCTCGATGCCCGCGTTGACCGCGGCCGCGAAACCAAGAGGTGGGTCGAGAGTGATCACGCGCAGGCGCTCGGCGGCGCGCCCGGCGAGCCAGCCCGCGATCCGAGGGTCGCCCGAGTTGTCGACCACGATCGCTTCGAAATCTGTCTTGCATTGGGTGAAGACGGCGAACAGCCAACGCTCGGCGTCGGCGCGCCATCCATGAACCATGGTGAGCAGGGTGACCGTGCGTGGCGTAGCCTGCGACGGCACGGCGGCCGGGGCTTTGATCGCCTGCAGCTCACTCCCCGTGGCGGTGTCGACGACATCCCACCCGCCCGCACGAAGCCGATCGCGGATGGCGTCGGCGCCTTCGAAATCCCGGTCCCGCCGGCGCTCCACGCGCTCGGCAATCAGGCTTAGTGCTTCAGCCTTATCCGTTCTTTTTGGCTTTGACCGCGGCCGTGAGTGCGGGCACGATCTTCAACGCGTCCCCCACGACTCCCAGGTCCGCCATCTTCATGATTGGAGCCTCGGCATCCTTGTTGATGGCGATGATGATCTTCGACGTCTTCATGCCGACTGTGTGCTGCATCGCGCCCGAGATGCCGACCGCGATGTAGACACCGGGCCGCACCGACTTGCCGGTTTGTCCGACCTGCATCGAGTACGGCACCCAACCCGCGTCGACGACGGCGCGGCTCGCCCCCACCGCGCCGCCCAGCGCGCTGGCGAGGTCATCGAGGAGCGGGAAGTTCTGCGGCCCGCCCATGCCGCGCCCCCCGCTGATCACGACGCGCGCATCCTCGAGCTTCACCTTCTCCGACGCCTCCACGACGCGCTCGGTGACGTGCGCCCGTTTGGATTCGGGCGCGACCTTGACGTCGAGCTGCTTCACATCAGCCGCGCCGCCCGATTCCGAGGCTTCGAACGACTTCGGCCGCACCAGGATGATCGCCGGCTTGCCGTTCGCCTTCATCGAGGCGATCTTGGCGCCGCCGAAGTAAGGCACCTTCGCGACAAAGCCGCCGCCGCTGGCGCTCACGTCGCCGGCGTTGGAGATGAGACCCGTGCCCAGGCGGGCGGCCAACCGTCCCGCCACCTCGCGAGAGTCGGGCGTGAAGCCGAACAAGATCAGGTCGGGCTTCTGCTGCTCGTGCAGCGCCGCGAGGGCGTCGGTGGCGGGTTCTGCGATGTAGTCGTCGAAAGCTGCGTCCTCGTTGACGTGGACCACCTTGGCCCCGTGCTTGCCGAGCGTGGCGGCCGCCGCCTTCGCGCCAGACCCCAGCGCGACCGCATACACGTCGCCAAGCTCCCGCGCTTTGGTCATCAGCTCGAGCGTCGTCGAGACCACTTTGCCTTCGCTCAGCTCCGCGTAAACGAGGATGCTCGCCACCTAAAGCACCTTTGCGGCGGCGAGAACTTTCACGATCTTCTCGACGGCGGTGCCGTCGTCTTCGATCACCTCGCCCGCCTTGCGAACCTCGGCGTCGGCCACAGCCTCGATCGTTTCGGCCGGCTCGCTCTTCTCCACGCCGAGGTCGGTGAGCGAAACCTGTTTGATCTCCTTGGAACGCGCGGCCATGATGCCCTTGAGCGACGCGTAGCGCGGCTCGGCGATCGCGGCCGTGACGGTGATCAGAGCCGGCGTTGCCGCCTCGACCACCTGGTAGCCGTCGGCGGTCTGGCGGTGGACCTTCACACTCGAACCGTCGACCTCCACCTTCTTCGCAAAGGTGAGCTGGGGCATTCCGAGCAGCTCCGCGAGCATCGGCGGCACCATGCCGGTGCTGCCGTCGTAGGACTCGGTGGCGCAGATCACGAGGTCCGGCTGCTCCTGCTTGATCGCGGCCGCGAGCGCCTTTGCCGTGAGCAGAGCGTCGGCGCCCGCGAGCGCCGCATCGGAGATGAGCACTCCGCGGTCAGCCCCCATCGACAGGCCCTTACGGATCGCGTCCTTGGCCCGCTCCGGTCCCATCGAAACGAGGATCACCTCGCCGCCGAGCGACTCTTTGAGCTGGAGACCTTCTTCGACGCCGCACTCGTCGCCGGGGTCGAGGACGGCTTCCTTCTCACGGGAGATTGTGTTGTCCGACTCGAGCGCGAAGTTCGAATTGGGGTCTGGTACTTGCTTGACGGTGACGACGATCTTCAATGCGTGTGGACCAATTATCGCTGCGCCGAAAGAGCGGCATGGAAGCGCTCCAGGTCGGCGGGCGTGTTGAGACTGTCGAACTGCGCGACCTCCAGGCCTTCCAGCCATGTGACGTCCAGGTCCTGCACGACGTCATGCGCCGCGAAGTTGCCGGCGTCGAGGGCGCCGACGATTGCCGGCAGCGCGCTTTTGCGATACGCGCCGCACACCGGTTCGTACAGCCCGTCGTGGCGGGGAATCGCCGCGTCGCAGGTCCGGGCCGCGGCGACGGCGAGCTCGGCGACACCCTGCGTGACGTAGGGCATGTCGCAGGCCACCGCGAACATGACGTCACGACGCGCCGCCAGGAGACCCGCCTCCAGGCCCGCGAGCGGACCTGCGTTCGGCTTGCGGTCGAACACGACGCGGTACGGGACCAGCTGCTCCATCTGCTCCGGTTCGCTGAACGAGACCATCACCTCGGAGAACGCTGGAGCCAGCCTGTCCACCACGTACCGAAGCAGGACCGTGTCCCCCACCTCGATCCACGGCTTGGCCCGGCCCATGCGGCGGCCGCGGCCTCCCGCCAGCACCAGAAGCGTCGCTTCCATCACAGATAGTTTCGCGGCCCCGGGCTCCTTGCATCTTCGCGGCCTAGGCGGCCGGGCGCCGTCCGACCCCACGAAATCTGCGATTTCGCGGGGGCCCCTGGAGGGCGCTGAAGCCGGCGTCGACTCCTGCGCGCGCTCGGTCACGCATCTGCGCGATGCGCTCTCTCGCGTGCTCGTCGTCTCCTTGGCTCCGGCCGCCGATGCCGCGAATCTGCGGCGGACCCCGGGGCCGTGAAACTATAAGTCTCGCTTTGCAGGCGATTGATTTTCACGTCCACCTGCCGACGCCCGAATGGCTCGACGTGTCCATGAAAGGCTATGTCGAGGCGGCCGAGTCGTATTTCCGCTCCAAGGTGGCGCGGAAGTCGCTGGAGGAGCTGGCCCGCGAGTACGACGAGATGGACGTGGTGGCGGTGCTGCTCGCCTGGGACGCCGAGACAGCCACCGGGCGTCCGCGTGTCCCCAACGACCTGGTCGCCCAGGCCGTGCGCGAATATCCGAAGACCTTCGTCGGGTTTGGCAGCGTCGACCCGCTCAAGGGCGAGCGCGCGGTGGCCGAGCTCGACCGCATCGCCGAGCTGGGCCTCAAGGGCGTCAAGCTGCACCCATCGCTCCAAGCCTTCGCACCCAACGAGGAGAAGCACTGGCCGCTGTACGAAAAGTGCCAGGAGCTGGGCCTGATCACGCTCTTTCACACCGGCACGAGCGGGATCGGCGCGGGACAGCCAGGAGGCCAGGGCATCCGGATCGACTTCGCCCGGCCCATCTGGCTGGACGCGCCGGCGGCCGCATTTCCTGACCTGCGAATCATCGCGGCGCACTTCGGCTACCCGTGGCACCTCGAGCTGCTGGCGATGGCGCTGCACAAGACCAACATCTACATCGACATCTCGGGCTGGGCGCCGCGCTACATACCGACCGAGGTGATCCGCGACATGAAGGGCCGGCTGCAGGATCAATTCGTCTTCGGCAGCGACTATCCGTTCATCCAGCCCCAGCGCTGCCTCGACGAGCTGAAGGGTCTCGACATCCCGAACGGCGTGCTGGAGAAGGTGCTGGTCGGCAACGGCAAGCGGCTACTGGAAATCGCCTAGCCTGTAAACAGCTGCTTGACGGCTGTCAAGTATTGGTTATCTTGCTCGCAAGATGGCCGCGGAGACGCAGCGACGCATCCTTCTCGCCGAGTCCGATCATCTGCTCGATGACGTAGAGACGCTGCGGCTGCACGACGAAAGCGAAGCCCCGCTTCGACTTCGCGAGGCGATTCGGGCTTTGCAGATCCGGCTCGGTCGCCGCAACCCACCGCTGCCATCCGCAACACTCGACGCTGCGCACGAGCTGGTCTTCGCCGTGCAGCAGCGGCTGATGGCGGCCAACCCGAAGAATCCACGCCCGGTTCGTCACGCCAACCGGCCGAGCGGCCAGCCGGTATTCACGATCGTTCGCGAAGACCGCAGGTGGAAGGTGCTAACCCTTCCCCCTCCTGTGGCGAGCGGTGACGAGGCGGCGTGGATGGAGCTGGTCGAGTCGACGGTCGAACGCGCTTGGGACCGCTGGTGCTACGCGCAGCACCAGGCGACACGGGCCGTGCGCCTGCGCGCCCGGCCACACCTGGCGCTGGCCGTCGCGCGCGCCGCGTGGAACAACTACTGGCTCCTGCTGCAGGACGCCGAGCGAATCAAGGAACGGCTCAGCGCCTCGCGCGTGCGGCCTGCTGGAGAAACGTTCGGAGCTCCTCGGCGCTGACCGGTCCATCTGCATCGCGCACTCGAGCCGCGAAGAGCAGCATGAATCGCCGGAGACCGACGTCGTCGAGCATGGTTGCCGCCTCGATGATCTCGGCTGCGGCCTCGTGGTCGTTCGGATCGAGGATCCGCGCCAGGCTGTCCGCGAAGTCGTCCGGTAGCTCGCCCATGGTCTTGTAGCGACAATTAAACGCATGCAACCGGTCGTGATCGGGGACGTGATCTGGGAACCGAGCCGCGAGGTCGTCGAGCGGAGCCGGCTCAAGAGGTTCATGGACCGGCACGGCATTGAGACCTTCGACGAGCTGTTGAAGCGCGCCGACGATGACATCGAGTGGTTCTGGGACGCCGCAATCAAGGACATCGACATCGCTTTCTTCCGCCCTTACGAAAAGGTGGTCGACCTGTCCCAGGGCAAGCCGTGGGCGAGGTGGTGGGTCGGCGGTCGCATGAACATCGTGCAGAGCTGCCTGGACCGACATCGCGACGGCGACTTCCATGACAAGACGGCGATCATCTGGGAAGGCGAGCCCGGCGAGGTCCGCACGCTCAGCTATGCCGAGCTCGACCAGCAGGTGTCGCGGCTCGCCGGCGCGCTGCGCAGGCTGGGCGTTGCACCGGGCGACCGGGTCGCGATCTTCATGCCGCTGTGTCCTGAGGTAGCAGTTTCGGTCCTCGCGGCGGCGAAGATCGGCGCGGTTATCATCCCGCTGTTTTCGGGCTACGGGCCGGAGGCGATCGCGACCCGTCTGCGCGACGGCGATGCGAAGGTGCTCATCTGCGCGGACGGTTTCTACCGGCGCGGCCACGTCATCCCCATGAAGGAGACCGCGGACAAAGCGCTCGTCAACGCTCCGTCCGTCAAGAAGGTAATCGTCCATCGCCGGGTGGTGCGCGAGATCCCATGGACCCACGGGCGCGACCTGGTGTGGGAGGTGCTCCTGGAGGACCACCCGGACCGGGCTCGCACGGAAGAGCTCGACCCCGAGGACCCGCTGATGATCATCTACACCTCCGGCACCACGGGCAAACCCAAAGGCACCCTGCATGTGCACGGAGGCTTCCCGGTGAAGACGGCCCAGGACATGGCGCACGGGTTCGACGTCGGGCCCGACGACATCGTGTTCTGGTACACGGACCTCGGCTGGATGATGGGCCCCTGGCTGATCTTCGGGACGCTCGTCCTGGGCGCGACGATGCTCCTGTACGAAGGCACACCCGACTATCCGGCGGCCGACCGGCTCTGGCGCATGGTGGAGCAGCACAAGGTCACGGTGCTCGGTGTTTCTCCCACCCTTGTGCGCGGCTTGATGACGCACGGCGACGAGGTGCCCGCGCACCACGACCTTTCGAGCCTGCGCATCCTCGGCGGGACCGGTGAACCCTGGAACCCCGAGCCGTTCCAGTGGTATTTCCGCCACGTCGGCAGGAGCCGGATCCCGGTCATCAACTACACAGGAGGCACGGAGATCTCAGGCGGCATCCTCTGCGGCAACGTGATCACGCGACTTCGCCCGTGCTCCTTCGCAGGCCCGGTGCCGGGCATGGCGGCGGACGTCTTCGGCGCCGACGGGCAGTCGATTCGCGGCGAGGTCGGCGAGCTCGTCATCCGCAACCCGTGGCCGGGTATGACCCGAGGCTTCTGGGGCGACAAGGACCGGTATCTCGAGACGTACTGGAGCCGTTACGACGGCATCTGGGTGCACGGGGATTGGGCCTACGTCGATCCCGAGGATGGCCTGTGGTACGTGCTCGGCCGGTCCGACGACACGATCAAGATCGCCGGCAAGCGACTGGGGCCGGCCGAGGTTGAGTCGGTGCTGGTGGGACATGCGGCGGTCGCTGAAGCGGCCGCGATCGGCGTGCCCGATGAGCTCAAGGGCGAGGCGCTGGTGTGCTTCGTCATCCTCCGGCCGAATCAGGTGGCCAGCTCGGAGCTGGCCGTGGAGCTTCAGGACCTGGTAGCCACAGCCCTGGGCAAACCGCTGCGGCCTAAGGCCGTGCACTTCGTGGACGACCTGCCGCGAACGCGCAACGCCAAGATCCTCCGCCGGGTCGTGAAGTCCGTCTACACCGGCAAGGACCCGGGAGACCTGTCGTCGCTCGAGAACCCCAGCGCGCTCGCGGCAATCGGCGCCACTAGAAGCTGAGGACCTTATCCGCCTCCATGGTCAGGCGCACCAGGTCCGGCGGCGTGATGTATTTCATGTTTGGGGTGAGCATCTCCGGCAAGACCCCACGGGCCTCAGCACACCCTTTTCAAACGTAGACCGGGATCTCGTGATCGAGGCATTTGTCGAGCAGATCGCGCAGCGGCGGCAGGCCCAGGCCGAACACGTTGGCGATCACGTCGGGCTTGACCAGCTCGGCGGAGTCGCCCGCCAGAGCGACCGCGACCTCGGTGCCGGCCGGCTTTGCACCGTTGACCGCGATGTGGAACGGCACGCTCGCGCGGGTGGGTTCCTCTGGTCCGGCGGCGGTGACGATCAGTAGGCCCGGCACGGCCACCAGTATGGTCGAGATCGCTTGAGACTGACGCGCGCCGACTGGGTGCGCCTTCTCATGCTCTGGCTCGGCGGCATCGACCTGCGGCTGACCATGCTCGCGGTGCCCCCGCTCATTCCGCTGATCCATCGCGAGCTGCACCTCGACGAGAAAGCGGTCGGTGCGCTGGTCTCGGGGCCGGTGCTGCTGCTTGCGATCGCGGCGGTTCCAGGTTCACTCCTGATCGCCAAGCTCGGCATCCGCGGCGCACTTGTAACGGGGCTGGGCGCGATCGCCGTGTTCGGCGCCCTGCGCGGATTCGGCCCCAGCGCTCCTGTGTTGTTCAGCGCCACGTTCCTGATGGGCCTCGGAGTCGCGGTGACCCAGCCCGCCTTTCCCGCCCTCGTGCGCGAATGGTTTCCCCGCCGGATCGCGATCGCCACCGCGGTCTACAGCAACGGCATCCTGATCGGCGAAACATTGCCAACGGTGCTGACGACACCGTTCGGCGTGCTGCCGCTGACACACGGCGACTGGCGGTGGGCGCTCGCAACGTGGTCGGTGCTGGTGGCGCTCAGCACCATCACGATCGGGTTGGCGGCGCCCAAGCGCGCCTCTCGGGTCGCCGCGCCGTCGCGCTGGTGGCCGGACTGGCGGCAGGGCCAGGCGATCCGCATCGGGATCGTGATGGGCATGGCCTCGGCGGCGTACTTCGGGGCTAACGCCTACATCCCCGACTTTCTCGACCAGACCGGGCGCCACAACCTCATCTCCCCCACGCTCGCCCTGCTGAACGGATCGCAGCTGCTCACCGCGCCGGCCGTCGCGCTCTGGCCGCGGTTGCTGACCGGCCGGGCCGGGTTCATCGGATCGGCCGCGATCATGGCGATGGCCCAGCTCGGTCTCGTGCTGACGCCCGGCGCCGGCGTGCTTGGCTGGGCGTTTGTCCTCGGCTTTGCCACCGCTCTGGCGTTCGTGGTGGTGCTGAGCCTGCCGCCACGCGTGGCGCCGGCCGGAGACGTGGCGCGCATGAGCGCGGCGATCTTCACGCTCCAGTACGCAACCGCATTTGTCGTACCGCTGATCGCGGGCGCGCTTTGGGATGCCTCGGGCAAGGCGCTCTTCGCCTTCATCCCCGGGATCGCCGCCGCAGCGGCGATGGCGTGGGGCGCCATGGCGCTGCGCATTCCGGACCGCGTACAGTCCGCGCCGTCTTAGGTCGTGATCCCTGCCTTGTAGTCGGACAGGATCTCGTTCGCCGCGCGCGCTCCTTCCTCAGCCCCACCTTCCATGAAGCCCTGGAAGTTGGTCGAGCAGTGCTCTCCGGCAAAGTGGCACTTCCCGGTGACGGGATCGGGCTGCCGCGCCCCTTCGTACCCGCTGAACTGGGTGTACTGGCCGACCTTCCAGTAGGAGTACGAGCCGAGCAGAAATGGGTTGGCCAACGGCACGTCAAGCGTCGCGCGGCCGTTCCACTGCTGGGTGATTCCTGGAAACACTGGCTCGATCTGGCTGAGGAATGTTCTCGCGAACCGGCTTGCCACCTTGGGGTCCGAGGCGTTGCCGGTGAACGATGCCAGCGGTACCCCGCCACCCGTGTAGTCGACCAGGATGCCGGTCGCGCCGTCCTGCGCGCGGGTTACGTCCCATGTGTTCTGGTAGCCGGTGTCGGCGTATGTGGCGCCGTTGCCGATGCCCCAGGGGCCGGACGAGTTCCAGTAGCGCGAGTTGAACTGCAGCTGCAGCTTGGCGTTCTTGCCGTAGCCAAGTTGGGTGATCGCCGTCTGCTTCAGCGGGATGAAGTCCGCCGCGCGATAAGCCGCGTCAGAGGCGAGGATCGTGCGCAGCACGGAGAACGGTATGGTCATGACGACCCGGTCGAAAGTCTTGGCGGTCGTGACGCTGCCGGTCTTCAGGCTGAGGGTGTAGGTGTTGTCGGCGTTGTGCACGATGCCCGTGAGCGCCGTGTTGAGCTGCACGGTTCCCGGCGCAAGCGCAGACGCGATGGCCAGCGGCAGGCGCTCGTTTCCGCCCACGATGTGATAGCGCTCATCCGACGCGCCGAAGATCCGGAAGTTGCCGGGCACCGGCTGGAAGCCAAGCAGGTAGACCAGGTTGAGGGAGCTCTGTTCCTGCGTGACGTTGCCGTACTCGATGTTGTAGGCGACGTCGAGGAGCTGGCCCATCGGACTCCCGTGGCCACCCGGCACGCGGGTTTCGATCCAGTCGTGGAGGCTGAGATGGTCGAGGTCGAAGCCGGCCTGGGTGAAGGTGTTGTAAAGGGTCGGGAACGGCGCCGAGGTCAGGTCTTTCTTGACCGCGTTCCAGACGGGGCCGAAGTCGACGTTGGCCTGGGTCGCCGTGTAGTACTGGCCAAAGAAAAAGTCGGTTTCGGTGGAATGAACGGGCTCGGCCGCCAGGAGGTCGACGGTGGCGAGCTTGAAGCGGCTCGCCAGGCCAAGAATCGTCTTGTGCTTGCTGTCGATCAGCTCTCCGCAGTGCTCGCTGGTCTGAGCGTTGAGCCACGAGGTCGTGTCGGAGTGCATGCGGCCGCCCACGCGACTCGAGGCTTCGTAGACAGTCGATGTGATACCCGCGTCCTGCAACGTCAGCGCGGCGTTCAGTCCCGCGATTCCTCCACCGATGATCGCGATGCGACCCTGGGTGCCTGATGGTTTGGATGTCGCCGCAAGTGCCGCAACCGGCCCGCTGAACGCCGCCGCGCCCACTGCTGCTCCGGTGACTTTCAAAAAGTCCCGGCGGGTCAGGCGCATCTGCCTGCGCTCTTCCTGGACCGCTCGGAGCGGACGGCCCGACCTTTCGGCCTCTTCGTAATCCTCGAACAGGGCCTGAAGACGTCTCAGCAGGGGCGTCCGCGCCATGGGCACACTCTCCTTTCGCGAAAAAACAGGGCCCCCAGTTTATGGGAGCCCTGTTTTCAAATGGCCTTGTTTAGCTCAGCTCTTCACGGGAATGGTCAGGCTGTCGAATGTGCTGACCGAGGTCGTGTAGTCGGTCGAACCGGCTGTGATGTTGCCGAAGTAGTCGCCTATGAAGGTCGCCGAGGGTGAGCACACGCAGAACCGGAGCGGCGAGTTGAGCTGGGGATCCCACGTGTGGAGGCTGAGCCGGATGTTGTGCCCCTTAGGCGTCAGCGCCGGCGTGTAGAACTGAATGCTCGTGTTGACGCAGTAATTGCTCGCTCCGTAAGGAGGCGTCCCAGAGAAGTTCACGTTTGTCGTGTCGAGCGCCAGGCCGGCGCCAACGGCATCATCCGATCCCTTGGCGGGACACGCGAGGCGCCGGTCGTAAAAGTTCACGCTGACCGTGCCGTTGGCGGAGACCGCGAGGTTGGGCTGAAATTCGTCGACTGCGCTTGCGTTGTCGTTGACAAGAATCGGCGCAGTCCATGTCATTCCGCCGTCATAGGAGGCGATGAGAAAAACGTTGGAGATCGAGTTCCCCTCCTGGTTGTAGGCGATGTAGAGCGGATAGTGGCCGTTGACCAGCGTCGTCCCCGTGGCGAAGGTGTTGTCGATGCCATCGGTGAAGGTGGTGTTCGCGTAGCCGCCGACGAACGATGGAAAGAGCACGTTCTTGATCGCGATCGGGAGCGCAGTCCATGTCCGGCCACCGTCGGTCGACTTGTCCGTCGAGACCGTGAGGCAGCATTTGCCGTGCTGCGATGGAAAGTTAGTCACCGAGGTCCAGACCGTGCCGTCCGGCGTCACGTGTGGAAGAAGGTAGGTGTCGCTCGCCGTGTTGTTGACGGTGGGGAGGATCTGCGGCGCGGACCAGTCGGTGTGTGTGCCGTCGGCTTTCGCCTGTGCCGTGGAAACGAGCGGCTTGCTGTTGACCCCATCGAAGATTGCCCACATCGCGTAGATGGTGTTGTAGTTGGGGCTCTTCGAATTGGTGTCGATCGTGATCCACTGCTTGTCCGGTTCGCGTCCCTTGGCCGGATAGGGAGCCACGTAGTCAGGCCCGCCGTTATGGGTCGTGATCCACTGCGTGGCCGTGGTCGAGCCGTGAGGGCGTACTGCAACCGAGATCACCTCGGCCGGGACGGCCGGGTTGGGCTCCTTGTTCTGGTTGATCTGGAAGCTGTGCGAGCCGCCGGCCAGGTAGAAGAACTGGTACGGCAGGATCAGCTCGTAGTAGTTGCCGGACCCATCGAACGCCCCGACCGGATCCGTGTTGTCGGTCCATCCCTCATAGCCGGGTATGTGTCCCTGCACCGGCCATGTCGCGCCGCCGTCCCAGGACTCGTAGAAACCGAGCAGGTGGTTGTAGCCTTCGGCGCTGGCAAACCATTTGACCGAGCCGATCAGGTGGCGCGGGTTGGTCGGATCGACCCTGATGTCGGACTCGGAATGATTCTTGGCGACGACCGGCGGACCGGTTGCAAAGCCCGGATTGCTGCCCACCTGGGTTGGATAAGGGGCCAGGTCGCCGGTGTTTTCGCCTGTGGTCGCTCCCGAGGGAGGGCAGGCCGTCTCGCCGCTGTAGCCGTCGTTCGGCCCTGCGTTGGCCCCGTACGGGACTTCGGGTCGGTAGCAGCTGGTTTGCGTGGTGGCGAAGACGTTCGTCACCCCGTTTGTCACGCCGCTCATCGCGTAGGCCCATGCGGATTGGGTGCCGTGGGATGAGGTTCGGGCCGCTGCCGCGGTGGGCGATCCGAGTGTCAGGCTGATGAGGAGTAGAGGAATGGTGAGCACGAGCAGTCGATGTCGTCGCATGAATACACCCCCACAAAAGCGGACGTCGGACCTTAAGGACACTAAGTCAACCGGGTTAAGAATTCAACTTGGAGCCGGGAGCCGGGGCGCTGACGAATGTCTCGAGCTCGTTGATCGCACGCTGGACCGCGGCGGTCATGGCGAAACCCTCTTCGAACAGGAGCTTCTGGACGACCAACCGGCGCGCGTGTCGATCGAACTTCACATCCGCAGATCCGATGAGGCGGTCGCCGGACAGGATTGGCAAGACGTAGTAACCCCGCTTGCGCTTCGCGGCCGGCACGTAGATCTCGATCCCGAAGTCGAAATCGAAGAGCATCTTCGTCCTCGCCCGATCGGCAATCAAGTTATCGAATGGAGACAGCAGAACGGTCCGCCCGCGCCACGGCGCAGTTCGATGGTCCACGTGGTCTCGATGGAGGTAGAAGCCGCGGCGGCCGGCCACGCTCGCGGGTATGGCTTCGCCGCGATCCACCAACCGCCCTAACGAGCCTTTGAGATCGTCGTAGTCCCAACGCGTGAAATGCAGGTAAACGTGACCCTCGGTGGCCACTCCCAAGGCTCTCAAGGAAAGCTCAACGGCGCGGTCCGAGCGCACCTTCTCAGACAGTCTTTCGCGCGGCGTCCAGGCGGGAAACCAGCGCTTCGCGAGGTCCCACAGCCGCTGACTGCCATCCCGCCCGACCACGGTGATCTCCCCTTCCACCCAGAGCCGCTCCAGCATCTGGTTGACATTGCGGCCGCCGGTCCAACCTGTCGACTGCCAGCTCTCGGTGGACGTGTCCGCGAGATCGCGTGATCGCAACGGCCCACCTTGCCGAATCGAATTGAGAACCTCCTGACGCAGGTGCGCATTGGCCTCCATCCATTCGGCCACCCGAATCGCCCACCTATCGGTGCGCGTCGAGTACTGCCGCATCCTGCCGGCGAAGATCGGGAAGTCCTCTGTCAAGACAAGGGATGCGGCGTGTGCGAGGTAGTGAAACAGCCGGCGGTCCACGAAGACGAGCTGGTCAAGAATCGCGCGGTCGTACGGACCCAGCCGCGAGAACGGCACGAGATACTGTGTCGGCGCGCCGGCCACGGCGATGGAGTCGATCTGGATGACCCGGATGGAGCGTGCAATCTCCATCAGGCCCTCAGCCGTGGCGGGTGGCCTAGGGCCGGCCAGCCGTTGGGCGCGGATGGCGATGCGCCGAGCCTCCCGCAGTGACAGGTTCACCGTTTCCACCGACGCTGGAGATTAACCGTTGATTCAAAACCGGACGCGGACCTGCGGCAGCTACGCAAAGGGCGAAAGATGGAGCGGGCGACCGGCCTCGAACCGGCTACCTCAACCTTGGGAAGGTTGCGCTCTACCAGGTGAGCTACGCCCGCTCGGCAGAGATCCGATTCTAGGTCTCGACGACCGCCTCTGCCTGCGGCGCCGCCTCCAACACCACCGAGCGCACGAGCTGTGAGTACTCGTCCACCAGTCTCTGCGCGTGACCGGCGTCCAGGGTCGAGGCGATGACGAAATACTCGGGGCGATCGGCGTCCGGCGCGACGAGCACCCACCCGTCATCCACGAAAACCTTTACGCCATCGGTCAGGTCGACGCGGTCTTTTAGGTGCCGCTCCATCATCGTCCGCATCACACGTCCCTTGACCTCCCAGGGGCAGAACTCAACCGCGGTGCGATGCGTCACCTGCGGGATGCGTGACCGCAGCGCTCCGATCGATCCCCCACTCTTCGCCAGAAGCTCCAGCACGCGCGCGATGGTGAAGATGGCGTCAAAGGAAACCGCGAAATCCGGCCAGCAATATCCCCCCGCGCCATCCGACGCGAGCACGGCCTCGGCGTGCTGCGCCCCGCGAAGCACTGCTCCGGGTGTGATCTTCGTCGGGACAAAGCGGCTGCCCAGCCGCTCGGCGATCATCGAGAAGGCGAGCGACGTGGAAGCGGGACCGAGCACCATACCGGGCTTGCTGCTCAGCGCCAGCTGAGCCAGGACCGCAAACGCCGCATCGTGCTCGAGCACAGCGCCTGTTTCGTCAACGATGAAGCACCGCTCGCCCGGAGTGTCGATGAACACGCCCAGCTTCGCCTTCACGGCGGCCGTGATCACGCCCATCTCCTGGAGGTGGGCCCGAAACGTCGAGTCGTCCTGCTCCAGCACGATCTCGGCCGGCGCCGCGTTGAGGGGGATCACCGTGCAGTTGAGCTCGCGCAGGATCTGCGGCAGCACCATCGCCGCCGCGCCGTTGTTGTAGTCGATGACGACCTTGAAAGCGGCGCCGCGGACGACCTCCAGGTCAAGCTTGGCCAGCGTGTCCTCGAGGTAGCGCTCGGTCTGGCTGTCACGGCGCGTGATGCGGCCCATCTCGTAGTGCGACACGCGCCGGATGTCCTCGCGGAAGAACAGGCCTTCGAGCCGCCGCTCGCTGCGTTTGTCGACGTCGAGTCCGTGGTCATCGAAGATGCGGACGTCGGCGGACCGGGGATCGACCGGCGATGTCTGGACGTGTACCGCCGACACGTGGTTGTGGCGGGCCCAGTAGCGGCACACCGGTGCAGGCAGCACCGAGAGGTCGATCACGTGCGTGCCAGACGAGATCATCCCCGACATCAGCGCGCGACCGATCATGCGCGCGGATCGCGTGTAGTCGCGCGAGAAGGCGATCTCGGTCCCCTTCGGCGTCAGCGCGCCGATCGCGGCGCCCAGCCGCGATGCGAACTCAGGTGTGATCTCGATGTTGATCAGCCCGTTCAGCCCGTACGAGCTGAAGAGGCCGCGCTTCCAGGAGCCTGCCCAGATGATCGATTCATGGACCACGGCCCCCGGCTCGACTTCCTTGTTGGGCCAGATGCGCACGTTCGCGTTGACTGTCGACCCCGCTCCGATGGTCACGTCGCTGCCGACCACGCTGCCCTCCTCGAGCAGGCAGCCGTTCTTCACTGTCACCGACCGGCACACGACCGATCCGCGCAGGCGCGAGTTGAGCCCGATGTAGCTGTGGTCCCAGACGATCGAGTTCGAGATCTTCACTCCCGAATCGACCATGGTGTAGGCGCCGATGACAGCGGGGCCGTTGACCCATGCGCCGGCGCGCACCTTGGCGCCCGCGCCGATCAGCGCAGGCCCGTCGACCCGCGCGCTCGGATCAATCTCTGCGTCCGGATGGATCCAGACCGACTCCCCGCTGCGATCGCCGGGCAGTTGGACCTTCACCTTGCCCTCGAGACAATCGAAGTTGGCCTTGACATAAGCGGCGTGGCTGCCCACGTCTTCCCAGTAGCCGTCTGCGATCCAGCCGAAGACGTGCTCACCCTGTTTGAGCAGCTTGGGGAACACGTCACCTGACCAGTCGGTGACCTCGCCGGCCCGGAAGAACTCGAACACCGCCGGGTCGAGGATGTAGATTCCGGTGTTCGCGAGGTCTGAGATAACCTCGCCCCAGCTCGGCTTTTCGATGAAGCGCTGCACCGCGCCGCCTTCGTCCACGACCACGACGCCGTATTCGAGCGGGTTGGGCACGGGCTTCAGAACGATGGTCGCCAGTGCCTTTCGCTCGCGGTGAAAACGGGCCGCAGCGCCGAGGTCGATGTCGGTCAGCGAGTCACCCGAGATGACGACGAACGTCTCGTTGAGCTGCGCGCGCGCCAGCATTACGGACCCGGCCGTGCCCAGCGGCGAATCCTCGACCGAGTAGGTCAGGGCGACGCCTTGTTCAGAGCCGTCGCCGAAGTAGTTGCGGATCGAGGCGCCCATGTACTGCACCGTCGCCACCACGTCGCGCAGCTGATGCCGGCGGAGGTGGAGAAGGATGTGCTCCATGATCGGCCGGCCCGCAACCGGCACCAGCGGTTTGGGCATGCTGCTGGTGAGCGGTCGCAGACGCGACCCCTCGCCGCCGGCCATCACCACCGCCTTCATATCCCCTTCCTCACTAGGATCTTAATTCCGTGCTGGAAGAACTAAAAGAGTTCGCCTACGACCTGCTGTGGACATGGCAACCCCGAATCGAGGCTCTGTTTCGCGCGCTCGACCCTGAACTCTGGAAGTCGACACGTGAGAACCCGGTGCTGCTGCTCAACCAGCTGGGCGAGGATGGCGTTCTGCGGGCGTGGGCGCGGCCCGAGGTCCAGGAGGCGTTCGAGGGCGCAAAAGCCGCCTACAAGGAGTACTACGACCGGCATCCGCGGTTCATGGACGCCCAGGCGCCGCTCGCCATCGCGTACTTCTCGCTCGAGTTCGGTCTTTCCGAATGCCTGCCGATCTATTCCGGTGGACTCGGGGTCCTGGCCGGCGACCACCTGAAAGCGACCAGCGACCTGGGGCTCCCTTTGGTCGCGGTCGGCCTGCTGTACAGGCAGGGATTTGGCCGGCAGGACATCGATGCGAACGGCCGGCAGATCGAGGTGTATTACGAAAACCGGGGAGCCGAGCTGCCGGTGCGCAAGGTGGCGGGCGTCGAGGTCGAGGCTCCGATCGGCGGCCGCAACGTGCGGATCGCCGTCTGGCGCGTGCAGGTCGGGCGGGTGTCGCTGTTTCTCCTCGACACGGACCTCGAGGCGAACCCCCAGGACCTGCGGAACATCACCGACCGCCTCTACGTGCCCGAGCCCGACCGCCGCCTTCGCCAGGAGATCGTGCTTGGCATCGGCGGCGTGCGGGCTCTGCGCGCGTTGGGGATCGACTCCGGCGTGTTCCATCTGAACGAAGGCCACAGCTTTCTCTGCGCGATCGAGCGCATCCGCGAGCTGCGTGCTTCACGTCAGATGACGCTCGAAGAGGCACGACTCGTGGCGCGCGCGGGCATCGTGTTCACCACCCATACGCCGATCGCTGCGGGCAGCGATTATTTCGACTCCGGCCTGGTCTGGGATCAGCTCGGACCGTACCTCAGCCAGGTCGGCATCTCGTTCGACCGCTTCATGGACCTGGGCCGGCAGCGGCCCGGCGATCCGCGCGAGCGGTTGTGCACGACGTACGCCGCGCTGCGCCTGGCCGATCAGTCGGTGGGCGTGAGCCGGTTGCATGGCGCGGTGTCGCGCCGCCTGTGGAAGGACGCGTGGCGCGGCCTGCCCGAGACGCAGGTCCCAATCGGTTCGGTGACGAACGGCGTGCACATGCCGACGTGGGTCGCGCCCGAGATCGCGGGGCTGCTGAGCCGCTACGTGGGCCCCGACTGGTGGGACCTGGATCCCGCCGACGGCCGGTGGCACGCCGTCCACGAGATTCCGGCCGCGGATCTATGGGCTGTCCACGGCGAGCTCAAGAGGAGGCTGTTCGCTTTCACGGACGAACGAGCAGAGACGCCGAGGGAGCTCGACCTCAACGCGCTGACCATTGGATTCGGCCGTCGCTTCGCTCCCTACAAGCGGGCGAACCTGCTGCTCCGGGACCGAGCCAGGCTCGCGAAGCTTCTGCGCAACTCGAAGCGGCCCGTGCAGATTCTTTTCGCCGGCAAGTCGCATCCCGCCGACCAGCCGGGCAAGGACATCGTGGCCGGGATCGTGGGTATGGCCCGCGAAGAGCCCCGCGTCGTTTTCCTGAAGGACTACGACATCGCGCTCGCCCGGCACCTGGTCCAGGGCACGGACGTGTGGTTGAACAATCCGCGCCGGTTCCTCGAGGCCAGCGGGACCAGCGGGATGAAGGCCGGAGCGAACGGCGCCCTTAACGTGAGCATTCTGGACGGATGGTGGGACGAGGCTTATCGCCCCGAGCTCGGCTGGGCAATCCCGTCGGGTGCGACCCTGGACCGCCAGGACATCGACGACGTCGCGGAGGCCGAGGGCCTTTACCGCTTGCTGGAACGAGAGGTCGTGCCGGCGTTTTACGACCGGGACGAGGCCGGGATCCCGCGCCGGTGGGTCGAGATGATGAAAGCCTCGATCCGCAACGTCGCGACGCAGTTCGCCGCGCGGCGGATGGTGATCGACTACTTCAACACCGCGTACGGGCCAGGAGCCCGCCGGGTGGAACAGCTACGCCTACTGCCCGACTGGGGCGGCTGAAGGTCGCTCCGCACCGGATCGCGATTCCGCACGTCTGACGCCACACGTGCCGAATTCCTTCGATCGAGACGCACGTCTGGCGTCAGCGATGCGGAATTGGTCTACTCCCCGACTGGGGCGGCGGAGGCCGTTCCGGTTTCCGCCGCGGCCACGCCGCGTCGCTCGCGGCGGGACGCCATCGCGGCCAGGTAGAGCTGGACGTACTTCTGGGCCGACCTCGACCACGAGACGTCCTCTTTCATCGCGTGCTGGACCAGCCACGCCCACACCGCGGGGTGCCGAAAGTTTTCCGCGCCTCGGACCACAGCCGCAAAAAACTGCCATGCGTCATACGGACCGAAGCGGAATCCGTTCCCAGTTTGCAAAGCAGGGTCGAAGTCACGAATCGTGTCCGCCAGGCCTCCAGTTGTCCGGACCACGGGGATCGTTCCGTAGCGAAGGGCGATGAGCTGGGCCAGGCCACCTGGCTCGAACCGCGATGGCATCCACAGCATGTCCGCTCCCGCGTAGATGCGCTGGGCGAGCGCCGCGTCGAATCCGACCGCAACCGCAACCTGCCGCGGCACCTCTGACGCCCACCGCCGGAACATGTCCTCGTAGCGCCGGTCACCGGTGCCAATGACCACGATCTGCAGGCCAAGCTGGACGAGCTCCGGCATCGCCTGCTCGATAAGGTCGAAACCCTTCACGTCGTAGAAGCGCGAGACGATCGCGCAAAGCGGGCCTTTGACATCCTCGAGGCCAAGCTCGGCCCGCAGAGCGGCGCGGCACAACGCTTTGTTTTGCGGCGCATCCGCCGAGTAGTGGTGCGGAATGTTGGGGTCCCGCTGCGGATCAAATGTCTCGTAGTCGATGCCGTTCAAGATGCCGTGGAGCTTCTGCGTGTTGCGGCGCAGCAGCTCGTCGAGGCCCTCGCCATACTCCGGCGTCTGGATCTCTTTTGCGTATCGCTCGCTGACAGTGTTCACGACGTCCGCGAAGTGAATGCCGCGTCCAAGCAAGTTGACCACGTTGTCGAGACCAGGAATGCCGAGCCGGATCAGCCCCCATTCCTGCAGACCGCCGAGCACGAGCGCCCCAAAACCGAAGATGCCCTGGGCCGAGAGGTTGTGGATGGTCAGGGCGGTGGCGATGTCGGCGTAAGGCTCCGAGTCATAGACGCGGTCGAGAAGGTTAGGGATAAGTGCCCCGTACCAGTCGTGGACATGGACCACGTCAGGAAAGAAATCGAGGGCCGGCATCATCTCGAGCACGGCCCGGCTGAAGTAGACGGAGCGGGCGTCGTCATCCCCGAAGCCGAACATCCCGTCACGGTCATAGAGCTGCGGGCAATCGACGAAGTAGATCACCAGCTCGTTCAGGCGGCCTTCGTAGATCGTGGCGGGCATGACCTCGGTGCCCAGCGGAACCTTGACATCGGTGGCGACCGGGCGCAGGCCGTATCTCGCGATGTCGACCTGGCGGTAGCGGGGCAGGACCACGCGCACGTCGTGGCCGATCCGCCGCAGCTCTTTCGACAGTGAGGCCGCCACGTCTGAGACTCCGCCCAGCTTCGCGAAGGGTGCAAGCTCCGCCGTCGCCACCAGCACCTTGAGATGCTTGGCGTGCTCCACCTCGACCGCACGCGCCTGGCCAGGCACACGGACGCCAAGGGCGCCCGAGGGCGGCACGACCTCGATGTCACGGCCTTCCCGACTCACCACCAGCACAAGCTCGATCGCGTCTCCCGTGTGCTTGCCGAGCTTTGCGAAAGGAATCGCGACGGCAAACGGATCGTCGGCGTCCCAGCTCGAGTCGGCGGCAGCGGTCGTCTGCGGCTCGAGAACCCGCGCCACGGTGATCCCTGCGCCCTGTGAGCGCGGCGCGATCCGCACCACGTACGCGGGCTCGAATCCCAGCTCCGCCACCGCCGACCTCGCAAGCGGGAGCTGCAGCTCCCCCTTTCCGTCCAACGCCGGTGGGCCTGAGACGTAGAGCCAGAAGTCGATGTTCTGCTGCTCGAGCTCGGGTCCCGAGCGCGGCGAGTCGATCCGGAAATACAGGTTGTTCTCATCGTTGCCGTAGTACACGCGCTCGACGTAACCGGCCGGACGGTGCAGCGCACCGAATCCGGAACCGACCAGGTAGTAGCCGGCCAACGCCCACGCCGGGTCGTGTTTGGACTTGGGGCTGATGGCGGCCGAGGGCACACCTCGCTCGGGGGCCGGCGCGCGCTTGATGATCGGCTGGAAGAGCCGGGCCGGCGCCCGCGCGCCCATCAGCTTGTAGACGTTGCGCAGGTGCAGGCGGAACTGGTTGTCCCAGATCGGATCCATGCCCGAGTCGTGCTTGCGGCTGAACCACCAGAACCAGTCGCTTCCCTCGGTGATCAGGATCTCGCGCCAGGCAAGCGCGGCCTGTTGCGATTCCTTGGGCCGCTGCTGGGATTGGGCGTCGAGCCAATCGCGCGTCTCCGCGAGAAGGTCCCACGCCACGTTGTGCTCGGGGTCGCCGATCCAGGTGTCCAGACTTGCCCCGATCCAGCTGCCCGTGTGCAGGTGATGCAGCAGCTGCTGCGGCGGGTGCTCGGCCAGGAAGTCGGAGACGGTCGTGGTGACGATGTCGGAGCTTGACTCGAGCTCCGTGTAGACCGCGTTGAGGAAGTCGTGCCCGTCCCGCGGATAGAACTCCCACGCGTTCTCGCCGTCGAGGGCTATCACAGCCAGGAAATCCCGGTCGCCCTGCACGTCGCGGATCCGGCGCAGTCGACCTAGCATGTCGCGCGCGGCGTCGAGCGAGCTCATGCGCTGGTAGTCGAATCCGATGACATTGGACAGCTGCGAGTCGCGGAACACCATCGACACCGCGCCGCCTTCACGCGCCACGCGCTTCGGCTGGTAGAGATTCTCGTCGCGGTTGAACTGGCCTTCGAGCGAGCGGGCGAGCACCTCCTCATCACTGATCATCCAGTCGATCCTTGCCTTCTCGGCGAGCCCGATCACCGACTCGCCCACCGCCATCTCGGACGGCCACATTCCCTTGGGCCGGCGACCGAGCATGCGCTCGAAGAGTCCCATGCCAAGCTCGATCTGCCGCTCCGCGTCCTCACGGTGCGAGAAGTGGCGCTCGGGAAGCTGGATCTGCGGGTTCGCGCTGCGCGCGGAGTCCACGTGGCAGATCAGCGGAAGGATCGGGTGGTAGTAGGGCGAGAAGGTGAGCTCCGCCTGGCCGCGCTCGGCCAGCTCTCGGTACTTCGGGATCACGCTGCGGATCCGCTCCAGCTGCGCATCGAAGAGAAAGGTCTTGTCTTGTTCGGTGAAGTCGCGGTCCTTGCGCTTGAGCTCGGCCAGGCGTGGGTCCTGTTCGACCCAAACCGGATCGCACCACGCGAGGTTGAACCAGACCTGGAGGTCGCGGATGTCGGCGATGGTGAACTGTGCATCGGGCGCGCGCGATGCAAGCTCGAGGTAACGAGGTGACTGCTGGACCCGCAGTGCGCGCGGCGCCTCGCGCATCCAGCGCAGAACGAAGTCGCGCTCTTCCGCCGAGAGATCGCCCGCCGCGCGCTTGCTCAAGTTGAGGAACAGGTCGACCGACTCCTCCTTGCCGTAGTCCTCGATCTGCGCGAGCAGTGAGGGCACCAGATTGAAGGTGGCTCTGACCTTCGGGTAGGCATCGAGGAGCGCCGGCATCTTGTAGTAGTCCTTGGCCGAGCGCAATCGCACCCAGGGCAGCAGGTATGTGCTGGTCAGGTCGTCCTTGTAGTACGGCTGGTGCATGTGCCAGACGAAGGCGACATGAAGTGGCTTCATCTGTTACTTCGCAAGTTCATCAAGCGCTCTGATGAAGTTTAGATAGACCTGCTGTTGCTCTCGGATGATGCCGAGGTCGCCAAGCTCCCACCACTCCGACGGAGTGAAGTACGCGCTCACCTCGGCCTCGCCGCCCGAACGGCCGAACCACTGGATCAGATGAAGGTTGTCGGACTGCATGAGCCACTTCGCCAGGTCCATGAGAGCAGGCTCTCCGGTGAGCATCGCCTTCGAGTACGCATGGTGCATCAGCCGGAAAAGGCCCTGCTGGGCGTGGTTGCCCAGGAAGAATTCCATCCCGCCTTCCCCGGCCCACGTCGTGCCGTACTCGCTCACCGGCGCCTCGTGGGCGGAGTCGCCGAGCTCGGTGATCGCTTCTGAAGGGAGAAGCATGCGGACCTTGCGCCGGCGCAGCTGCGCGTTGAGCGCGCGCATGAATTCGAAGATGCCCGAGTCCCGGCGGTGATGCTCGCCGAACGTCTCGAAGTCCCAGCCCAGCGTGACGAGATCGCCTCGACACTCGCGCACCCAATCCGCATACACCTCGGGTGTGAGCGGCCACATGCTCCACGCTTGATTGGAGAAGCGATAGCCGACGTCGTCGGACAGCTGGTGATGCCGCGGCAGCAGGGCCAGGTCCTGCATCGGATAGCGATAGACGTGGGTCGGATCCCGCCAGCCGAGCTGCCAGTCGCGTCCCTCCATGAATGCGCCGGCAAAGCCGCACTGCTGGAGGGCGAAGTACACGTCGTTGGACATGAACATCTCGGTCGTGTCCGTGAACGCGACAGGCTTCTGGAAGAGATCTTCGAGGCGCTTGCGCGCCCACAGCATCGCCTCCTTGAAGGCGACGATGTCGACGTAGAAGAGCCAGGAGTGATAAGGCTCGACGCACACGACCTCGACGTTCGGGCTCGCGCAAAGACGCTTGAATCCGTCGAGCACCTTGTTGCTCCACCGCTCCGCCTGCACCAGGAAGGAGTTGCTGAAACCGATCGACATGCGCCATCCGCGCCGCGCCAGGTCGCGAAATGCCGCCGTCGCGGGCAGGTACGAGTACTCGGCGACCTTGTCGAAGTAGTGCCGATCGAGCTGGTCGTCGAACAGGTAGCCGGCGAGCCGGTCTGGCGATGTGCCGCCGGGTATCAGCTGGGCCGGCAGCCTCAGACGGCGCGGTTGATGCACCACGGTGTACACGACCATCCGCTCAGCCACGCGGCCGGGTCGCTCTTGCGGCGCGCCGCGCCGCCGGCTTGGGCAGGGGCTCTTCGGGACCCGCGACAGCCTGGCGGGCCGCGGCGAAGTCGATCCTGAGCAGGAGCTGGTCGATCACCTTCTCCCATACGTAATCCCGGGCTGTGGCCCTGCCGCGCCTGCGCAAGCCCGCGACCAAACGCGGCCTCTCCTTGAGTACTGACAGCTCGGTGACGATTTCGATCGGGTCATCGGTCTCGAGCACCACCGCGTTGCGGTATCCCTCTGCGTAGTCCTCGCCGGTCGAGCCGGTCACTGCAATGCCGCCGGCGGCCATCACCTCGAGCCCGACCAGGCCGAACGGCTCGTGGCCGGAATTGGCGAGAACGGCGTCACACGAGGCGTAGACGTCGATCACCAGCGAATCGTTGAGAAAGCTCGTCAGGTTGATGAGGTCGGCTTGCTTCGAGTCGCGCAGCAGCGCGGCCATCCCGGCTGCGTCGGGCGGCCCCGGCGCATTTCGCACGAGCAGCCCCTGGCGCTGCGCGTGGTTCATCACCTCGGCGCCGTGCGGCTCTTTGCCTCCTCGCACGACGAGTTTCACGGTGTTTCCTCGGCGCTTGAGCTGGGCCGCCGCCGAAACGGCCATGAGCCAGCGCTTGTCAGGGTCGAAGCGGCCGATCTTGAACCAGAAATGATCGGCGCCGGCTGCCCTCCGCAGATCGTCCACCACCTGCGGGTCCGCTTCGACGATCGACTCGCGCGAGATTCCATTCGGGATCACGATCGGGTTCTGCCCCCACTCCCACATGCGGAACTTCATGTACCGGCTGACTGTGGTGACCGTGGTGGCGAAGTTCAAGCCGGTCCAGTCGATCCGGTTGAAGCCGTACGTGTTGTTGGCGTTCCAGAGCATCACCACGCGATCGCGCAGGCCACGGTAGTAGAGGGCATCCGAGATGAGCTTCATCGACCATGAGGTGTGCCACTCCTCACCAAGCACGACCACGTGGTTGCCCGCTGCGATAGCCGGTGCGATCACGTTCTCGATCAGGCTCGGCGGGAGACTCGAGTTCCAGTCCCGGATCTTGCCTTCTTCGCCGTCGTACACGCCGCCACGGTGCATGGATGAGATCCACTGGCACCAGCGGCGGTACTGCAGGCGCCCGCCCTCCTGCTCTTCCTCGCCCGGCAGGTCGGGGTCGCCACAGAAATAGAGGTATGTCGGGTAGCCGATGCGAGCCAGCGAGCGGGCGAGGCCCTTCACCCGGACTCCCAGGCCGCCGGCCTGGCTGTAGACGTCCGGCCCCTCGAAGCTGAGGATCACGAACACCGTGCGGCGCGGATCGAGATTCATTGCCTGGCCCGGAGGATCTCGATCGCCTCGGCGTGCAGCTCGTGCGTGGGCGCGCAGAGAAGCGTCGTCCGTGTTTCGAGGTCACATCGCAGGCGGTCGAGCCGCTCGCCCTGCACGTCGCTCGCAACGCCCCCTACCTCGCTCAAGAGCAGCAGGCTCGCTGCCATGTCGAACACACGGACGGGAATTGGGGCGCAAAAGACGTCAAACCCTCCCGCGCTGGTGAGCGCGATGGAGATTGCCATCGAGCCCAGTATGCGGATCTTGTTTGAACGATCCACGAGAGGCTGAGCCAGCTTGAGCGCGCGAGGAGTGCTCTCGAGGCCGAGCAGCTCAATGCGCCGTCCGCCAAGTCGTGCAAGTCGTGCGGACGGCTGGAGCGGCTTCCCATCGCGCCACGCGCCCTGTTTGCGGACAGCCCGCCATTCCTCGCCCGTGTTGAGGTTGAGGACCAGCCCCGCATAGGTGTCGGCCACCGTCGGACCGTCCAGCACCGCCAGCATCAGCCCGAAGAGCGGGACGCCTTGCTTGGCGTTCAGACTTCCGTCGACCGGGTCGACGAGGACCAGCGGATAGTCCGCGCCGAAGCTGCGATGGCCGGCTTCTTCGGACAGGACCGAGAATCGCTCGCCGCGCTCTGCCAGCGACGCCAGCTCGCTGAAGACGACGACCTCAGCGGCTCGGTCGAGCTCCATCGTGGTGTCGCCGCCTGCGCCCACGCTCAGCTGCGCGCGCCCGGCCTCCGTGCCCGAGAGTGGAAGGACCGTACGTCGGACCCCGGCGCCTATCCGAGAAAATACTTCGAGCCAGTCGCCGGGTTTCAGTGCGCTTCGGTCGCGCCGGACTCGGCCGAGACCTTGCGGCGCCTCCGGCGCCTTCTCTCGACGACGATCGTGATCAGGTACGGCTGCTGCATCGCCCACACACGCTCGATGAGCTGCGGGATCGCGATCGAGTGCGGCTGCTCGATGCCGAGCATGACCAGTGCCTCCGCGACATGGTCCGGCAGTTCCGTCTTGTCGTGAAGGTTCAGCTGCTCGAGGCTCTCGAGAATGTCATCGAGCCTGCGCAGTCCGCCTCGCCTTTCCGACTCACCCGGGCGCAGCATCGGTGAAAGCTTACTTATTTACGACTTGGACGAGCGAGCGGCTCACTTCGTCAGGCCGCTCGAACTGAAGCCAGTGTCCTGCGCCTTCCAGGACCTCGAGTCGATAGTCCCCAATCATCTGTCGCGCGGTGCCCTCAGCTTGCAAACGACCGAGGGCGGGATCCTGGTCGCCCCACAGGAGCACGGTGGGCGCTCTGACCTTCACGTCGCGCGCCAGCGCCGACCACCCGGTTCCGGGCACCAGGTTGGCGCGGTAATAGTTGAGCCCGGCGGTGAGTCGACCAGGTCTCGACATCGAGCGGACGAAGTGCTCGACCATCGCGCGAGGCATCGCGTCGGGGTTGGGGCCGATCGAGTACATCGCGCGGAGCCTCCTGTAGTCATCGTCGGCGAGCACCGCCTCCGCCTTGCCCTCCATCAGAAACAGGCCGACGTACTGCGAGCGGGCTTTCTGATCGTCGTCCCGCGCCGCTGCGACCATCGCCGCCGGATGGCCGACCGACAGGACGGTGAGCGACTCTGTCATCTCCGGATGACGGCCTGCGAAGAACCAGGCCACGATCGCCCCCCAGTCGTGCCCAGCGACGTGGGCGCTGTCGCGCCCGAAAGCCTTGATCATCCCGACCACGTCCTCCACCAGGTTGGCGATCGCGTAGTCCTCGACAGCACCAGGCGCATCGCTCAGGCCATAGCCCCTCAGGTCCGGCGCGACCGCCAACGCACCGGCTTGCGCCAGCGCCTCGACCTGTTTGGACCACGACTCGGCGCCTTCTGGAAACCCATGCAGCAGGATTGCGAGCTCGCCCTGCGCCGGTCCGTCCACCATCGTCCGAAAGCGCAGGCCGTTGGCCTGGACCATGTGCTGGCTGGCCGTCATCTCAATTGTGAGTTGATGAAATCCGTAGCCACATCTAGCGCCTGGTCGAGCACCTTGAGCAGCCCGTGCCCCTGGCCTTTGAAGATCTCGAGCCGAGCGTTGGGAATGAGCTTGATCTTCTCTTTCAGCAGTGCAAGATCGGCGAATGGATCCCTGTCGCCGCTGAGGAAGAGCGTCGGACAGCGGATCTGACCCCAGTGCGCGGTCCGCAGCTGGTCCTTGAAACCCGGACGATGCAGCGGATACGAGAAAAGGACCAGGCCACCGAAGTCAGCCTCGACCGCGGCCATGCTCGCGACTCTTCCACCAAAGGACTGACCGCCTCCGACGACCTCGTGTCCTATGCCCGATGTCTTGATGAAGACCGGCACCGCTTTCTCGGCTCCTCCGCGAGGAAGATCGACCGCGACAGCATCGATCCCGCGTCGCTTGAAACCCACCACATAAGGCTTCATCGACGCCGCATTGCCCGATGCTCCATGACCGAGAACGACTCGCATGTTGTCTATCGTCGCAGTCTTTCAGAGGTCGCTCAAGGTCATCATCAGCGCGACCTCAGCAGAAATTTCCACAACCCTCGCTGAAAAAAAATATTCTCGAACCATTGACGTGAGAGGGGTTCATCGGGTATCACAACACCTTGTATGGCGATGCGACTCGTGGTTGCCACCACAGAGGCAACGGACCCGACGCGAGAAAGCGGACCATTTTCGACATCCGCCAACGTCTCGGAGTTCTCATCATCGAGGATCCGCGGCGAAGCCCGTGGGGTTGCAGAGGAGGTACGTGTAGGAGCGAATCCTGTCCACGACTCACCACCACATGGAACCCGCCAAACCGATGGAACCTATCGGGTCCATATCTTTAGGAAGAGGAGGTAATTGCATTATGGCTAAGAAGAAGGCTGCCAAGAAGCCGGCCAAGAAAGCCGCCAAGAAGACCTCGAAGAAGAAGTAGTAAGACACTTCTCTTCAATCGTCGTTTCGTAAGTCCGTCACGCGCCGGGGTTCTGTGGAGCCCCGGCCCTCTTTTTTTTTACGCTACTGCTCCTCCCCATTTATGGGGAGGTGGCGGGCGAAGCCCGACGGAGGGGCTGACCTATACCCGAAAAGACGCCACATATAAGGAAGGCCAACCCACTTGACATACGAACATTCGTTCGCTATGGTCAGTGTCGCCTCCTCTCCAGCCCTGCATCGCTCTCATCGAGGCACCCCATTGAAAGATGCAGGCAGAAAAGCTTGAACTTGCCATTGACTCGATTCGCGTCCGCTTCGGCAGCCAGGCACTGACCCGGGCGGCCGAGCTGCCGCCATCCCAGCCGTGGTCGAGCAGAACACCGGTCGACCGCCTCACCGGCATCGCAGGCCTGCCGCGAGGCCGTCTCGCGCTGTTCACCGGGAACGGAACGTGCGGCAAGCTCACGCTCGCGCTGGCACTGCTTGCCAATGCGACCCATGAGTTCGCGCACGCGATCGTGATCGACGGCGGCGGATTCGACACCTTGAGCCTCCTTCCCTTTTCCCCGGAGCTTGGCGCGCTGACTGTGGTCAGTGCGCCGGCTCCCGAAATCGCTGGCGAGGCGGCGTCTGCTCTCGCGCGCGCCGGCGTCGGGTTTCTTCTTTTGATGTGTGAGCTCCCCGAGCACTGGCTCGGGCCGCTGGAGTCCGGAGCCAGTCGCTCTGGGACGGTGCTCGTTGCGGTCGTCGACGCGCCGAACCGCGCGCTCGCCCATGCGTCGAGCTTCAGTCTTGGGTTCTCACGTCGCGATTGGATCTGGGAACGCGGCCAGATGGTTGGTCTTCGAGCCTCGGCGCGGTGCGTGAAAAACCGCGTGGCACCGCCGCTGGGCGAGGCCGAGCTCGAGATTCGCTATCCGCTCGGCAATCGACAGCTCTCGGATTACCACGCATCGGTCGCCGAGGTGCCGTCTCCGTTTGAAGAGTTGTCGCGATGCGAATCTGCTGTGGTCTGACCGGCCACCTGGAGCTGGCGCGCCGGCCAGACCTCTATGGCCAGCCCGTCATCGTCGGGCGCTGGGACGAGCATGTTGTCGCGGCGTCCGAAGAGACGTTGCCTTTCGGTGTGATCACAGGCATGGCGCTTCGCCAGGCGGAGCACCTTTGTCCACAGGCGATCTTCGTCCTGCCGGACGAGGAAGCGACCGCCCGGATTCGCGAGCTGATCTCATCGGCTCTCTACGATCTCGCGCCGGTGGTCGATGTACGCGACGAGGGAATTGCGTGGCTCGACATCAGTGGAGTGGCGACCGCCGGATTGTCAATCCGCAACGCACGTCACCGCTTGTTGAAGGCGATCGGCCGCGAACCCAGACTCGGACTGGCTCCGGGTCCTTTCTCGGCACGACTCGCGGCGGCTCGTGCGCGACCCGGCCGCTTGTTGCGCATCGCAGACGCAGGCGAGTTCCTTGCCCCTCTTCCCTCTCGCGAGCTGCCTCTCGACGCCGAAAAGCTCGAGCGACTCGACCTTCTCGGCTTGCGCTCGCTTGGGGCGGTGGCTTCGATCGGCCCTCGAGAGATGGAGAGCCAGCTCGGTCACGAGGGCCGGCGCGCGGTTCTGCTCGCACGGGGTCTCGAACCGGATCAGCTCGTGGCGTGGCGCCCTCCTCTGTTCACGAGCGCACACCGGCAGTTCGGAGAGCCTGTGGAAGATCGAGAGGCGCTCCTTTTTGTCGGGCGGGCACTGTGCGGCGACCTGGCAGACGAGCTCGGGCTGCGTGGCGCGGGCGCCAAGCACGTCCGGGTGCGGCTTGAAGTCGAATCAGGCGCGCCCGAAACTCGCGAGTCGATCGTCCGCCATCCCCTCAGCAGCGCCGCCGAGCTGTTCGGGCTCATCGGGTCATGGATCAAGGAATGGCAGCCGCGCGCGCCGATCACCGAGCTGTGGATCGAGCTGCCGGTGCTAGAAGGTGCCGGCAGGCGTCAGCTGAGGTTGTGGGCGGGCGGTGACGGATCGAGCGAAGAGGTCACGGCGGCTCTGGAGCGATTACAGGAACGCTTCGGCGAGGGTTTCGTTCAGAAGCAGCCGTTTGCCGGATAGCCGGGATGATTGGAAACTTTCAAAAGAACACCTGCACTGGTGTAGAGGTAGATCCCACCCTGGCCGCTCAACCACGTGCCGTGGGCATCGGTGATCCCACCACCAACCTCCTGAGCGAGCACGCCTTTGTAGATCTGCGTGGGGGCATCAGGAGCCGCCACCAGGAGCAACCTCGCATTTGGATCGGCCGTCCAGGCACCCGTTTCTGCCATCAGCGGCAAACCCCTACCGTCGAGACCTACAACCCTGAGACCCTTTCCTGGCTCGTACAGCCACTCGGTTTGTCTACCCGATCGAAGGTCCACACGATCGATCTCGTTGGGCAACGTCCCGATCGAAGTCCCGGTGACAACTGGGTTGGAGTCGGCGGGATTCACGGTTTGGGTCCAGATGATGCCATTCCCGGCGCTGAGCACCGGATAGAGATCCTTCGACACCTGTCGCATCGATCCGTCAGCGGGATTGACGAGCCACAAGCCGGCCAGGAGATGCTCGAACCCGCTCACGAGGTATATGCCGTCGTTCGAATAGTCGAGGACGATTGGCTGTCCATTGAATTGGACCCCGCTCTCCTGGAAAACATGGTCCCGGCCGGTGGCGACGTCCACCACGTGGACCAGAAGGCCGCCCGCCTGTCCGACGCCTACATCGGCGTAATGGGCCCCATCAGGGGAGACTGCCGTCCGCGGGACCGTCAACCAGCGCGAGAACGCTCGGTCGTAATACTTACCGTTGTCGCCACTCGGGTCGACGATCACGTCGCCGGAGGGGAACGAGATAAACGAGTCGACTGTCTTGGCGTCCTGCTTGTAGATCGGCAGCCGGCAGCTGAATCCGACCGTTGTCAAGCTCAGGTCAGGGATGGCGGTCGCCGGAGCCGTTTGGGTCGGAGACGTGGTCAGAGAGGACGGGGACTGAGTGGTGATCTGCCCCGCCGAGGGCGACGCCACCTGGTGAGCGACCGGGGCGCCGCTCGACTGCGAGCAGGCCGCGACCAGGACGGCAAGCAACGCCA
>VBGP01000056.1 GCA_005880795.1 Chloroflexota bacterium
CGCCGCGCAGCGCGGCGTCGTAGCTCAAGGTGAAGTTCCACGAAGCCGACCTCCTCGGCAAGAGTGAATAGGTCTCGCTCGTCGAAGCCCATCATTGCGTCGAGAGTGCCGGTGAGGTTGAGGTGGGTGTTCTTGATCTTGTCTGCAAGGTCGCGAACGGGAGAGATGTCGTAGCCAAACCACTCGTTTGCAGGCTCTGGGTAGGTCAGTCTGTTGATGGGCTCCCAGATTGAGATGCGACCGTGTGGCCGCAGCACTCGATAGAACTCCTCGAAAGCCTTGCGTTTGTTGTCCACGTATATCAGCACCGAGCGCGTGGTCACCACGTCGACCGACATATCAGCGACGCCGGTGAGGTTGTCGGCCGGGCACAGGACAAAGGAACATCGGTCATTAAGGTTCAGTTCCGTGGCCAGGGATCGGCACTTCTGAAGGAGGTCTGGTGATACATCGCTGAAGATCACGCGACCAGTCGATCCGACTCGGTCAAGGGCGCCGAACGCGATCAATCCGTCCCCGGCTCCGACGTCGAGAACGACTTCACCCTTCTCAATTCGCCCGCGATCGAGCACTTGATCTCGCACGGGCAGCAAGATCTCGGCCAAGAATCGTTGACGAAGGGCTTGGTCTCCGCCCTCTCGACCGCGCAATAGCCACTGCGACCAGCGGTCCCCAACAGTCGAGGGGGCGGCGTCGGGCATGGCAAACAGTTTGCGGTTTCTCGCGGCCTCAAGCCCGCATCGACAGCCGAATCACCGAGATTTCAATTTGGGCTGGCCCAGGCTAATCTGACTAGCGACCACGACGGGATGGTTCGCGTTACGGAAGCTCCGGCCCACCATGGTTCTGAGTTCGCGTAACGAACCGCGTAGGGTCTGGTTGAAGTAGGCAGAGTGAGACTGATCCTCGCGGCAGTGCTTCTTCTCACGTCGTGCAGTCCATCGCTTCCAGTGGGAGCGGGTCCTATCACGCCCGCTGCATCGCCGTCGAGATCTAGCGTGGCTTCGGGGTCTACGGTCGCTTCGCCGACGCCGTCGCCGGCGGTCAGCGTGCTCGGGAACTGCCGTTTGCCTGTCACAACTACTGACAGCGGGGTGGGCTGGTTGGACGTGCCTGGCGGCACCTTCAAGCCAGATCCCACCGTCGTTGGGCATTTCAGCGCTCACGACGGCTCGATTGCGTGGGATCCCGCCATCGCAGGTTGGGTCCCCATCCACCCTCAATATCTGTCGCCAGACGGTACTCGCTACGTGGCCACGGACACCTCGGTAACGATCGACATTGTCGACGCGAGATCGGGTTCGACGATTGCCGCGATCCCTCCGAAGTACAAGTCAGACCTTGGAGTCTTTTTTGTCTTGCGCTACACGCCAGCAGCCATATTTCTGGTGCAGTTTGGCAAGAACCCGCCGCCGGGACTTTGGAAGATAGACACGTCGTCTTGGGCACTATCACAAGTGACATCTGAAGGGGCCACGTGGTACGCGGTAGACGGGTCGACCGTGTGGGGGACCCGCGTCGGTGCCGCCGGTTACGGCCGAATTGTGCGAGTGGATACATCCACAGGTGTGGTCCAAGAGGTCCGACCGCCTTATGAAATTCAATTCGACCAGGCCATCGCGGGCCTCGCCGCGTCTGGCGTCCTTGTGGTCAGCCCCTCTTCGTTGCAATCGGCCGAGGTGGTCAATTCAGATGGCGCGAGCCAGGCAGTCGCGATTCCGCCGACGATCGCTGGCTCTGATTTGGGATTTCCTTTCCAATTCCAAGATGGACCAGTCATTCTTTTTGCTTCGAATGTCGGCCTTGTCGCCTACGACCCAAACCACGGCTTCCAATTGCTTGTAACGAGGCCCGACCTTTTCCAGATCCTGGGTCCATGCGCAAAGGCGTGACCGGATTCCCGAGGCGACCCACGCCTGATAACACCCTGCATTTCGAGCGCCGCTCCACCTTCGGTAGCAGACCGCTAAGGGCCTAGCACCGCGGAGGTAGGTGGTTCGAGTCCACCGCGGCCCACCACGCATCTTTTGGCAGGCTCGCTCCCCGGTGAGTGACAAGATGGAAAGCCCTCCTCGTCGCCGTAAAGGTGGTCACGCGGCGCTGGTACGGCTCACACAAGCTCTTTTTGACAGAATCGTCCTGTGCCCGATGACCACTTCGGCGAGGGTGTCGCGGAGCGCTACGACGAGTTGCTCGCCGACATGTTCGACCATGCCGTCGTTAATCCCACCGTCGACTTCCTCGCCGAGTTAGCCGGCCACGGTCCCGCGCTTGAACTCGGAATAGGTACAGGTCGGATTGCACTGCCGCTCACACAACGCGGTATCCGCGTACACGGAATCGAGCTCTCCTCAGCCATGCTCGCGAGACTGCGGGCAAAGCCGGGCGCCGAGCAAATCGACGTGACGATTGGCGACTTCGCCACAACCAAGGTCGATGGAACTTTCTCGCTCGCCTATCTGGTCTTCAATACGATCAATAACTTAACGACCCAGGACGAGCAGGTCGCCTGCTTCCAGAACGCCGCGACCCACCTCGAGCCCGGCAGCTGCTTCGTAATCGAGGTAGGCGTTCCGGCGCTCCAGCGGCTGCCGCCCGGCGAGACGTTCCAGCCGTTCCACGTGAGCGAGACCCACCTCGGGATCGACGAGTACGACGTGGCGAACCAAGGACTCGTCTCACACCACTTCCGAGCCGTCGGCGGATCGTTTGAGAAGCGCTCGATCCCGTTCCGCTACGTCTGGCCGTCGGAGCTCGACCTCATGGCACGGCTCGCCGGGATGACGCTTCGGGAGCGCTGGAGCGGCTGGAAACGCGAGCCGTTTACGAGCGACAGCACCAAGCACGTCTCGGTCTGGGAAAAGATGTGAGCCGACAGACTCGGGCACGCCAAGACTGATCGGCCGACCCACCAACAATGAGTGCTTCGCGTTATGGAAACTACGGCGCTCCAACATCTCGGTTTCAGAGACCAAGAGCCCGGAACCTGGATGCAGGGTCGAAACCCATCTGTTGCTGGTAGGTGAGCCAGTCCAAGTAACTGTCCTTGCGTGCGACCAGTCCGTCGCTGATCGTGAACACATCTGCTCCGGAGATTGCAAATGATTGGCCCTCGGCGGTGCCGCTCATCACATACTCCGAGACGAAATGCTCGCTACCGAAATGAATCCGCTTTAGCTCGAAACGCAAATCAGGTGTGGCTGCGAGCAACGCCACGATCAGGTCGCGTACGGCTGAACGTCCGGTTGCCGGGGTGCAAATGTCATGCAAATGGAAAACAGAATCGTCAGTGTGCATCTCCGCGATCGCGTCGGGATCGTGCTCGGCCCAGGCGCGGCTGTATTCCTTTGCGATATCAACCAGGCTCTTGCTCATGCTTCACTCCTGCGGATTCTCATCGTAAAACCGCCATCGCGACGTGGGTCGCCAAGGGGATTTGTCTACCCCTACGGTTTGCGCCGCACCGCCCGGTCACGGTGATTCGTAGCCCAATGACGGTAATTTCGCGGTTCGCGTTACGGAGACTACGGCCCACCATACGCGATCAGAGACAAATGCCACCAGGGTGAATGCCCCTGCCCGAACCGGATCTGGCGTCGTAAGCGAAGACTCTCTGGATGCCTCGATCCGGGCGATACAGATAAATTCCGCCCTCGCCGCCCAGCCAGATGCGGTCGCCGTCCCCCTGATAGTTCTGGAAGTAGCCGTCGAACACCAGGTTGCCTGAGTAGATGAGCTTGCCATCCGACCCCGGCTGGTCGATCAGACGAATCTCCGATTGCCCGCTCACACTGCTAACAGCGATCAATGGTCGCCCCGAAACGAGCCCAACCATCCACGGATATGCGCCTGCTCGATAGAACCATTGCGTCTCGGCGCCGGTCGCCAGGTCGAACTGCGCCAGACTGTCAGCGGGCTGGACCTCGCTCTGTGGCCAAACCGTTTTGTCTCGGGGATCAAGACGGGCGACCCATGCCTTGCCGTCGCGGACTGTCCACACTCGATGCGCAGCTGCCACCCGGGTCACCGACCCGGTGGTCGGATTCATGAGCCAGACGCCTTCGCCCGGTCCACCGATAGCTGAGGGTGAATAGAGGAATACGCCACCCGCTGCGAAATCCACCACTTCCGGACGGTCCAACGACCCCAGCCCGAACGAGCGAACGTCGCCAGATGCGACGTTGACGACACGCGCAACAAATGTGCCGTTATATGACACGTAGGCATAGGCGGTGCCGTCGGCCAGTGTTCCCGCCGGAGAGGCCGGCACCCAACGCTTAAGGGCTCGGTCATAGAAGCCGCCACCCCCACCGGAGAGGACCGGAGGCACTGTGGTCGCAAAGCCGTTCTCTCGGACGACCATGGCCCCGTTCGGATCGTTGGCCAACAGGCCGGCCGGAAAGGTGATGAAAGCTCCCTGCTCCGCCGGCAGCACGTCCGGATTTGAGGTAACCACCGGGAGCCGGCAAGAAAAGTCGACCGTCGTGACCGGCAGGTCGCCGGCAAATGTTCCGGCTTCTGACGATGGCGGCGTGGGGTGAGACTTGGCCGCCGACGCGGATGGCGTCGTGCCCGCGTTTGATTGAGATGCCCCCGGGACTGCCTGACTGCAGGCGACTAGAACCAGGGCACTCAATACGCCCGCGGCCAGTCTCACGACTGTTGGAACGCATCGACGTCGGATTGGTTTCAGGCCCGGACTTCCACGAGGTCAATTACGCGCTCGAGTCCGCTGAAGTCGTCGACGTTGCGTGTGTACAGCGGCAGGCCGACGGAAAGAGCGGTGGCTGCGATCAGGAGATCGATCGCTCGCTTGCCTCGCGCCTTTCGTCCCGCGCCTGTGATTGCGGCGAAGACCCTTCCGTAAGCTCGCGCCGCTTCAGCGTCGAACGGGATGGCTTCCAAGGTCGCCTGGACTCGTTGCAGACGATCCTGCCGTGCTGCCCGCTCGTTCGGATCGTGCGTAGCGTGGACGCCCGCGACCAACTCGGCGAACGTAATGGCCGACACGCTCGCCTCCTCTGGCAAGGCTGACTCAGGTGGAGGGTCGATCAAGACCGACGTGTCGACCATTCCCCGCGTACGCCGCGGCTCAGGCACGCGGTCGCGGATCCTGATTGATCAGTTCGTCGATATCCTTCCGGAACCTGGTCGGATCGATTCGCGGTGCGCCGGCGAGCGCGGCCACCAGCATTCCGGCTGGCACTGCCACACGGCGGCGGACGGGCACGAGCTCCCCGACGGGCACACCATTGCGCGTGACGATGTAGGACTCGCCGCGGTCGAGGCCCCGCATGATTTCGCCGCTGTCATTCCGAAGCGTCCGCTGGGTGATCACCTTCGCCATTGAGGTAGCGTAGCACGTGTGCGACGCCAGCTCGAAGGTGCCAATGATGGCTACCAGCTCGATCCGCCAGCTCACGCTCGCTTCGAACCTCTGCGCCCTCCCGGCGACACTCGTCGAGGACTTGAGCGGCGGTGAGCTTGGGATTGAGTTCGAGCACCAGGGACGGAAAGCTAGGTGAGCGCTTCCGCGGTGCGCGTCATGTCGCGCATGGTCTCCCTTGGTGGTTGATATCTCCACAGTGCCCAAGCAAGGCCAACGGACCACAGGCAGTACACGATTGCAGCTGCCGCGGCGATCGTCTTCGACAAGTCCCCGGCGCCCGACCAAGTCGCGATGCTGATCGAGACCAGGCCTGCGCCGGTCAGCAAACCTAAGGCATCGACCACCCGGCCGAAAGGCGGTTCGCCGAAGCCGGTGCCGGAGGCGACAAGGATCCATATGCCGACGATGACTAGCGGCCACGCCACCCATTCGCTGTAAGCGGAGCCGCGCAGAGAACCGGCGGCAGCGAGGGCCTGAAGAACGATCAGCCAGATCACCGCCACTGTGCCCCAGAAACCAACGAACAAACCCCACGCAGGTCCCCGCATCGGATGCATGAAGAGGGCGATCGCAACCGCAAGCAGCAACACCGTCCACAGGAGGAGGAGACCGTCGCGTCCCTCGATCCAGCCGGCGTATTGGCTCAGGAGCGAGCCGAAGAGCGCGAGAGCCGAGACGAAGGCCAGGGCGCTCGACCACCGAAGCGGGTGCCACGAGCTGCCCGCGACAAGGACAACCACAGGCAAGGCAAGAAGTAGGCAGATGACGAGCAGCCATCCAGTCCAGCCCAGCCAACCGCTCAACAGCAGCGTTGCCACGACCAGCGCGGCGAGATAACCGAAGACGCCTGTCCACCTCATTCGCAGCGGAGGTTAATGGATCTAGGCAGTGTGGGTGTTGACCGACCGCACAACATAACTCGCCACCTTGCGCTCGGCCATTGGTTAGCACCGCTCACCGCTGTCGAACGCGGAGGTAGGTGGTGCGAGTCCACGGCGGACCACCACAAACTCCTCACTAGAAGCAGCACGTCGCATTTGCTAGTCAGGCTGCGTTTAAAGATCTTTGCCGCCGGCGCTTCCTCCAGGGCTGTTTAGGTAGCCGGCTTGTTCTTGTCCAGGCTTGGCAGCGGCCCTGAACATCAGGATGCTCACAGTCACCATCCAAAGGACGAGGGCAAGGAATGAAAAGCCTTCTGCGGGGGTCACCACCACGATCCCCATTGCGATCGCCGTCCAGCCGAGCCACTTGGGCAGGCCTGTGCCGCCCAGGATCGCCAGCCCGATGCTGATCCCGAATACGAAAAACCCAGCCGCAGGGATTAGCACCATGCCGGCACTCAGTACATTCAGCGCCTGGGCCGCAGCCGGATCGAGAGAGCCGGGCGAGTCGGTCAGAGCAAAGGTGAGTCCCGTCCCCACGGCTTCGCCCGCCATCAGTACGGCCGCGCCGGCGAGAGCGATGGAGGATAGAGATTCGCTGGCGGGCGTCTGACGCAAGTAGCCACGCAGAGAGCCAGCGAAAAAGAGCAGGAAAATGAAGCCGAAGGCAAGAAGGATGGCGGCGATGCGCTGGTCGGATTGATGAGCCTTGTAGAAGGCCACAACCGCCGCCCCGGGGGCACTCGCCTCAGGCGAGTTCGACATTGAGGCGATCACGGACCCAGCCACCCCTAAGACCGCCGAGACAACTCCCGTCAGCGGCGCCCATCGGTTCCAGCTACGCAGTATTCGTACCCCTGTCTTGTTAGCCTCTAGCAGCCCGGCAGACGGCTGATCCTAACACCTGGCATCTGGCTCTCAATGTGGCACGAGGCCGGACTGGCGCCGGAAATCCATCGGGGCGGGCGACCGATCTTGGCGTGGCGTCCGGTCCGATCTGCCTTGTCTGTCGAATCCGGCGATAGCTGTTCGTCGTACTGGGTGTCAGACGGTCAATAAATACGGAGAAATGAAATGGCAAAGTACATCTTCCTTCAGTACATGGACGAGTCCAGGGCGCCGCGTCCCGGTTCACCCGAGATGCAGCAGACGATCGATGCCTTTGCGAGCTA
>VBGP01000057.1 GCA_005880795.1 Chloroflexota bacterium
CACCATCAACTGCTTCAAGCGCCGCCGCCGCCACACCTTCAGCCCGACGAACGTTTCCTGGGGACCGGAGGACCGCAGCGCATTCGTCCGGGTGAAGGGCGGAAGCGCCGAGAGCCGGCACATCGAGAACCGCGCTCCATCCGGGCTCTCGAATCCATACCTGGTCGGGGCGGCGCTGCTCGCCAGCGGCCTGTTAGGGATCACGGACAAGCTCGAGCTCGAGCCGGCCGCGCACCCGCCCGCGGAAGAGGACGAGTCAAAGCTGCAATTGCCGACCACACTCGAGGAATCCCTGCACCTCCTCGAGCAGGACACGCAGATCACCGAGATGTTGGGGAGTGAGTTTGTCAAGGCGTACACCGTCATGCGCCGCTACGAGCTGCAGCGATTTGCCGACCACGTGACGGACTGGGAGCTCCAGGAATACCTGGAGATTTATTGATGTCAGCAATCGGAAGCACCAAGGAGGGGACCCAACATGGCTGATCCACCGGTTGGCACCGTCGAACCGCTCGCGGCGGCGCAGGCGGACATTTTCGATGTGTCGCAGCGGGACGTACCGATGCTGCGCAAGCATGCGGTCGGGCTCGCAGGCGTCCTCTTCCTGACCGTCACGGGGTCGGCGCCCATCTCGGCGATGCTCTTCAACACACCGCTGGTGGTGGGTTTCGGCAACGGCCTGGGCGCCCCGGCCGCGTTCCTCTTCGCCACCATCATCCTCACGATCTTCTCGGTCGGATACGTGGCGATGTCGCGCAAGGTCACGACCGCGGGTGGCTTCTACTCGTACATCAGCCACGGCCTTGGCCGGGAGCTGGGACTCGGCACAGGCTTCGGAGCGGTCGTGGCATATTCGGTGTTCGAAGCCTCGCTGTGCGGCGGCTTCGCGTTCTTCCTCAACCAGAAGCTGAGCCAGATCGGGACCGCCACAGGCGCGGGCTGGCTGAATGGCGTCCAGTGGCCGTGGCTGGCGCTGATCATGGTCCTGGTCATCTCGCTCGTCACCTACTTCGACATCCGCATCTCGGCGCGGGTGCTCGGCGTGCTCCTGATCGGCGAGATCCTGTTCCTCCTGATCTTCGACGCGGCAATGATCGGGCGCGGTCTTCTCAACTCCACCGCGTTCACGTTCGAGGCCCTGAACCCGGTCAAGGCGTTCCAGGGCTTCGGGGCTGTGGGCACCCTGGCCGCGGGGATCCCGGCCATCGGCCTGTTCTTCGCGTTCTGGTCGTGGGTCGGATTCGAGATGGCGCCGAACTACGGCGAGGAGTCGCGCGATCCCAAGCGCATCGTCCCGCTGGCGATGTACATCTCGGTCGTCGGGCTGGGGATCTTCTACATCCTCACGAGCTGGGCTCCGTTCGCCGGCTACCCCAACCTGAATGCCGCGATCACGGCGGCGCAGACCAACGCGGGGCAGTTCTACCTGGGTCCGGCGCAGCAGTACATCGGGCTGGGCGTGGACCAGGCGCTGAGCATCCTGATCATCACCGGCTCGTTCGCGTGCGGCATGGCGTTCCACAACACCGCGTGCCGCTACTTCTACTCGTTGGGGCGTGAGCAGGTGCTGCCGGCAGCGCTGGGCAGGACGCACCCGCGGTGGAAGAGCCCTCACATCGCATCCATCACGCAGTCAGGGATTGCGGCGGTGATCGTCGTCCTTTTCGCTCTCTTCGCCGGCCGCGACAACCCGACGCAGCAGGCGTACGTCGACCTCTACGGCCTGATGGCGATCATGGGCGTGATCGTGATCCTGGCCGTGCAGGCGCTCGTCTCGATCGCGATACTCCTGTATTTCTGGCAGAACCACGGGACCGAGGTCCACTGGTGGAGCACGGTGCTGGCGCCGATCATCTCTTTCGCCGGCCAGGCGTTCGTGCTGTACCTGCTGTTCACCAACATCGATTTCGTCAGCGGTGGACTTGCTTTCGCGCGGTGGCTCGGCCCGATCGACCTGGGCATCATCGCGCTGGGCGTCATCCTGGCGTTCTACATCAGGAACAGCCAGCCGGAGAAGTACAAGAACCTTGGGCGGCTCATCCACGAGAACCTCTGAAACGACTGCTGCCGGCGGGCGCTCCGCCGGCAGCAGCATCCGCGCTGTGGTGCGGGCCGTCGACCGCTGGGTGTGCCTGGCGGGCGAGCGGTGCTGTGTGACGCGCTCCGTCACGGAGCTGGATCGAGTCAAAACGGGATCCCGAATCAGCCCCTCCGGCCCTGCGGGCCACCTCCCCATAAATGGGGAGGAGCACAAAAACTCACACCAGAATCCAAGCTCGTTTTGAGGTTCGCCGGGGATCATCCCCGGTATGGACAGAACTCGACTTCTCCTTTTCGCGTCGGTCGTAGCCGCGGCCCTCATCTTCGGCGGGGTGATCGGCGCAAACGCGGCCCGCAGCGGCCTGTCGCCGAGCAGCGCAGTCTTTGCCGCCATCGCGGCAGCGTCGCCGAGTCCTTCCTCCAACGAAGCCACGACTCACGAGAGCGGTGAGAGCGCCGCGCAGGAGACGGCCGAGAACAACGGCACGGCGCGACCGGGGGGCGGACCAGGCGGACACCCCTGCGGCGGACCTGGTCACTCCAACGAGACCTCGGCCCACGAGACAGGCGAGTCGGCCGCGGTCGAGGCGAGCGAAAACGCGGCCTGCCCGGCTGGAACGGCGCCTGCGACAAGCCCGGCGGCGACGACTAACTAGTTAATTCCTCACGTCGCTAGGGTGCCCGGTCGGGTGCGGGCGCCCTAGCCTCCCGCTAAGCTCGACCCCACCGCATGGCCAGCACGCGCGTCTATGTCGAAGTCGGCGCCAAGCGGGCTTTCGCCAGCGCCGCCGACTGGCCCGGGTGGTCCAGGTCGGGAAGGGATGAGGCGGCCGCGCTAGAGGCGCTGGCCGCATACGCGCCGCGTTATGCGCGCGTGACCAAGCTCGCGAAGATCGAGCTGCCCAAGGACGCGACGAGCTTCAAGGTTGTCGAGCGTCTCAAGGGCAACGCGACGACTGACTTCGGCGCGCCGGGCATACCGGCGAAAGACGAGACCAGGCGAATGACCCCCTCCGAGACCAGGCGAATGGTGTCGCTCCTGGAAGCCTGCTGGAAATATCTGGATGCCGTGCGGGCCAGAGCGCCGCAGGAGCTGCGCAAGGGACCTCGCGGCGGCGGCCGTGACCGGGACAAGATGTTCGAGCACGTGCTGGGAGCTGAGCTGGAGTACGCGAAACGGATCGGTCTCCGCCTCAAGCAATCGGACCGCAAGGCGATTCTGGAGAGCTTCTCCAAACCGAACCGCGAAGAGAGGTGGCCCGTCGTGTACGCGGTTCGGCGCACGGCGTGGCACGCCCTCGACCACGCGTGGGAGATGGAAGACCGCATACCCTGAGGGGCCATGGAAGAGCAGAAGGGTGGCCTGCTCGTGGTGATGGCGCACCCCGACGACGAATCGATGGGCACCGGCGGCATCGTTCTGCGCCACACGCGGAACGGCATCCTCACGCATCTCATCTGCGCGACCTACGGCGAGGCGGGGTGGATGGGCAAGCCGCCCGGAGCGAAACAGGACGACCTGCGCGAGATCCGCGCCGGCGAGCTCGAGCAGGCGGCGGTCGCGCTGGGCCTGGGCGGCGTCGAGCTGTGGGACTACCCGGACGGCGGGGTCACGGGGTCAGACCAGCAGGAGATCACGCAGCGCGTGTGGGAGCAGATCTCGAAGCTGCGGCCTCGCGCTGTCGTCGGTTGGGGGCCCGACGGCGCGTATGGGCATCCGGACCACATCGCGATGGGCGCCTGCACGGACGCCGCCGTGGCCGCCATGACGGAGGGCGAGAGGCCCGCGCTCTACCACGTCGCGATCGACCAATCGCTGGCGGATTTCTACCAGGAGGCGATGCGTCTGGGCGGCGGCGACAGGGCACTCCCTCTGCAGCCGCAGGAAAAGGTCGACGTCGTGATCGAGCTCGATCCTGACGAGGTGATGATGAAGCTGCGCGCGATCGACTGCCACCGCAGCCAGCTCGAGGACTGGCGCATCGCGATCCGCGATCATCAGCACCTCATGCAGCGAGGTTATGGGCACGAGCCATACGTGGCCGTGTCCTCCCGCGCAGCCGGGCTGACCGAAAGCGGTCTGCTGGGAGAGTTCGCGTGAGCGCCTTCTCGTCTGCTGTTCGCGGCATGATCGAGTACCTGGAGCCGGTGCTCTCTTACGTCGGCGACGCGACCTACCAGGGACGCGTGATGCGGCCCGAGGCCTGTGACTTCCGGTTCGGCAACCCGCAGGAGATGCCCCTGCCTGAGATCCAGCAGGCGCTCACGAAGTGGGCGGAGCCGAAGGATAAGGACTGGTTCGCCTACAAGTTCAGCGATCCGAGCGCGATCAAAGTCGCCGTCGACTCTTTGCGGCGTCGCGTTGGGATGGGGTTCGACCCGCTGGACATCTCGATGACGACCGGCGCATTCGGCGCCCTCGCCAGCACCCTGCGCGCGGTGGTCGACCCCGGCGACGAGGTGATCTACCTCTCGCCGCCCTGGTTCTTCTACGTGCCGATGATCCTCCAGCTTGGCGCGAAGCCGGTGCGGGTCGATTTCACTCCTCCGCAGTTCGAGCTGCCGGTCGATGCCATCGAGTGGCACATCACGCCGCAGACGCGGGCGATCATCGTCAACTCGCCGCACAACCCGAGCGGGCGGGTCTTCACGCCCGAGGAGCTGGAGCGCCTCGCCGACGTCCTCGAGGCATCGCACCGCACGATCTACCTGATCTCAGACGAGGCCTACAGCAGGATCGTCTTCGACGGCCGCGAGTTTCACTCGCCGGTGCGCTACTACGACCGGTCGTTCCTCATCTACACGTACGGCAAGACGCTTGTCTCACCCGGCCAGCGCCTGGGTTACATCGCGATGCCTCCATC
>VBGP01000058.1 GCA_005880795.1 Chloroflexota bacterium
CGCCAGATCTGGGGCCTCGGCCTGGAAAAGCGCCTCGAGACCTGGCAAGCCCTGGAGCTGATGCAAGCCGAGATCTCTGAATCGGATGCCGGCGCGTTCAGAGCCGTCAATTGCGTCACGGGCCGCACGGGAAAGCAGTATTTGTCCGCCGTGAGCGGCAGAGCAGACCCGAGCCGCGGTGTGCACCGCGATGCCCACGTATCCCGCGTCGGTCAGTGTCGGACGCCCGGTGTGGAGCCCGATCCTGACCCTTACGTGCAGCTCGTCGGGCCAGGGAGTCAAGAGAACCTTGCGCTGAATCGCAAGCGCCGCATCAAGGGCTGCCGCGGCGAGTTTGAAGACCGCGAACGTCTCATCGGCTCGGGTGTCGACCTCTCGGCCGCCCGACTTGCGGATGGCGTCGGCAAGCACTTTGCGGACGTCAGCCAGCACCCCTGGGTATCGATCGCCAAGGAGCCTGACGAGGCCGGTCGAGTCTTCGATGTCGGCGAGAAGGAACGTCACAAAGCCCGTCGGCAGTGTTCGCACCTCGCTCACGCGAGCCTCGGCCTCCCCGCGAATGCGCACATTTCGCAGCTGGCCGGTCATGAACCCGACGGGCACGATGCCGTACTTCTTGGCCGCCTTAAGCAGCCTGGTCCGCGCCCGATCCCGAGACGCTTCGTCTTCGAAGGTGGTCTGATTGAAGCGCGCCAGTGCGTTCCGGACGTGCGCGCCGTCGTTGATCGGTAGGCGGCGCCGCCCGCGAGAGTCGATGTACGCGAAGGCGCTGTCGGGCAACTTTCCACGGGTCTTGGCATCGAGATAGGTCATGGTCTGGCACTGGCATTTTCACAAACTGAAGCCGAACGTGTCAGACGACACGGACGCGATGTGACCCGGGCGCAGCGCCGCCGCAGCAGCAGGCCGACTCGGCTCTGATCGCGTTTGGCTTTGACCACGTCGGTTGTGCGGGTGGCCCAACCATCCGTACTGGCGGACCGAGCTTATCTGAGTTCAGAAACTGGTCTGGGCCGGGGATTTGAACCCGGGGTCGGTTTGCGCGCCGCGCGGCCGGCCGGCGCACCAGCGGCCTCGCTTGATCGACCCCGGCCGCTGGATGCGTGCCGCGTTGGGACATCTTCCTGCAGGGCGAAGCTGACGGCAGCCTCAGGTGTCATGGCTTTGCCATTGGCCCAGGCTTCCGCAAATCCGGCCTTATCCAATCCGCGACCAACTGTGGAAACCAGGCCCCGGTACGAGTCGAGCTCATAAGCCTCGATCGGGCCACCGATCGCGGTTCGCAGCGCCTCAGCTGAGCCCAGCATCTGGGCACTCCGGACGAATTGTTGATGCCTTGCCGCGACGTCAGCCAATGCCTCGAGAACTTTTGCGGTGGCCATTCTGTCAATCGCCGCATGGAGTGTCACGAGGCTTTCCTTCAACACGCCTTCCGCCGTCCTGAGATCACCTCTCTTGGTGGCCACAATTCCGATTTCGCAGAGGGCGTAGCCGGCCCCCTGCTTGAGGTTGACCTCTCGAAATAGGGCGAGGCCCTCTTCGAAAAGAACCATCGCTCGTTCGTAGTCGCCCGTGCATCGCGACACCACGCCGAGAAATACGAGCGACCACGCTACCTGCTCGTGATCCCTCACACGCCGAAGTGGGCCCAGGCTCTCCTCGAGCAGCGCGCTTGCCGCATCGTAGTTCCGGAGGCACAGCTCGACGCAGCCCAGCATATGCATCGTCATCGCCACGCGGTGATGATCCCCCGCGTTACTCAGTCTCTCGAGCGCGAGATGGAGGAGGTCGCGCGCTCTTGGGTAGTCGGCCCTGGCACTCCAGACGTAGCCAATCGAGTAGAGCGCCCATCCTTCGACCCAGGCATCGCCTGCATCACGGCTTGCGGTCAGACTCAGCTCAAAGTGCCGTAAAGCCTCAGCGTATTGGTCCAGGCGGGAGGCGATGGATCCAAGCATTTGCTCCGCGCGAGCCTCACCCCAACGATCGCCAATCTCACGGAACATCGCGAGACTCTGTGCCGCCAACACCTCGGCTCGCGCGTAGTCATTCACGTCCGAGCTGAACGCGGCAACCCAGTACAGGGCTTTGGCTCGGGCCTGGGTGGAACCCGCCTCCTGGTCAAGCGCTCGTTCCAGCCAGCCGAGGCCTTCGGCGCGCTGGGCGCTCAACCGCCAGAAATAGCCCATCGTTCCCGCGAACCGCAGTGCGGATTCGGCGTCACCGCTTGCAAGCGCCCATCCCAGCGCTGCTCGGAGATTGTCGTGTTCGGTCTGTAGGCGATCGTGCCAATCTGCCTGCCTGCTACCGCGAAGCTCGGGCTCGGCTTGCTCGGCAAGCGCCTGAAACCATGCTCGATGACGGTCGCGGACTGGCTCAGCTTCGCCCGCGTCCAGCAACCTCTCGCTGGCGTACTGACGAATGGTTTCGAGCATCCGGTAGCGAGCGTCGTCCCCGGTGCGGTCGACCACCAACAGTGACTTTGCCACCAGGTCGGCGAGGAGATCGACGACGTCCGCAGGCTCGATAATCGCGCCGGCGCAAACCTCTTCGGCCGCCTCCAGGCTGATGCCGCCGGCAAACACAGACAACTTGCGCAAGGTGGCCTGCTGAGGATCAGACAGCAGGTCGTAGCTCCAATCGATCGCAGCTCGCAAGGTTTGCTGGCGAGGCAGTGCCGTCCGGCTGCCGCCGGTGAGCAACCGATAGCGGTCGCCGAGTCTCCGTGCCACCTGGGCGAGCGAGAGCACCCTGAGCTTTGCGGCAGCGAGCTCAATCGCCAGCGGGATTCCGTCGAGCCTCTCGCACACCTCGGCGACGAGCGGGGCATTGTCGGCGTCAAGGGCAAAATCGCCTAGGGCCGCGGTGGATCTGTCCACGAACAGGGCAATGGCCGCGTAGTCGGCCAGCGTCTCCACCGGCGGAAGATGGCGAGAGTCCGGAGCCGGCAGCGATGGAGCGCGCCAGGCGATTTCGCCACCGATGCCGAGGGCCTCACGGCTCGTCGCCAGAATTCTTAAACGGGGACATGCCTGAAGCAGGGATGTCATCAGCCGTGCTGTGGCGTCGATCACGTGCTCGCAGTTGTCGAAAACCAGGAGAATGTCGCGGCTCTGAAGGTGATCGCAAAGGGTCTCGACGATGTCCCGTCCCGTCTGCTCACGGACCCCCAAGGCAGCCATCACAGCCTGGGGAAGTACGCTCGGGTCGGTCACCGGCGCAAGCTCGACAAGCCAGGCGCCATCGCGGAAACGTTCTAGGGCATGATCCGCCACCTGCAGAGCAACCCGTGTCTTGCCCACCCCGCCGGCGCCGGTAATCGTCACGAGCCGGTTGTGAGAAAGGCGCCGCGTGACCTCAGCGACCTCCTCCGCCCGCCCTACAAAGCTGGTCAGTTGAAGCGGGAGGTTGTCCCTCCTCCGCTCGCCCGACGCTGAGGCAACAGGAGCGAGGTCCAGGGCTGGGGCTTGATTGAGGATCTGCTTCAGCAAGGTCTGGAGATCAGGCCCCGGCTCCATACCAAGTTCATCGACCAATCGTTCCCTCGCTTGTTGGTAGACCGCCGACGCCTCGGCCTGCCGGCCCGACCGGTAGAGGGCGAGCATCAATTGGCGGCTGAAACCTTCTCTGAGTGGGTGCTCGGCAAGCAGCGACTCGAGCTCCCCAACGAGGTCCGCGTGGCGACCTAAGGCAAGGTCCGCATCGATTCGACCTTCCACGGCTCGAAGCCTGGCCTCGGTCAGCCGAGCCGTCTCGTTCAGCGCAAACGGTTGAAGTGCGAGGTCTGCCAACGGTGGACCTCGCCATAGGTCAAGGGCCGCACGGAATTTCGTGCCCGCCGACTCGTGAGCTCCCGCGGACATCGAATTCCTGCCCTCATCCACCAGACGTTCAAAGCGGGCCAGATCCAGGGCCTCCCCATCGATGCGCAACAGGTACCCAGGATGCTGACTAATCAGCACTGAGTAAGCCGTCCCCGCGCGGTGCTCAGGCTCCAGGACCTTGCGGAGCTGGGAGACGTAGACCTGCAGGCTGTGTCCCGCGGTGTCGGGGGCTTCGTCAGGCCAGATCAGGTCGATCAACCGGTCAGTGGCGACGGCCTGGTTGGCCTGCGTAAGCAAGATCGCCAGCACTGCGCGCTGCTTCGCGCCGCCTAGCGGCAGCGACCGGCCCCCGTCCGTCACGTCGAGGGGTCCGAGGATCCTGAACTCCATAAGAACTGGCTAATTCTGGACTCCTTCCCAGTGATCGCCTAGAGCGGAAATTGAGGCCTCCTAGAGCGGCGTCCTCGACAGTGCCCAATCAGCAGCGGCATCGAGTTGCTAGCACTTAGAAGGAGGTCATCCCATGAAGACGTTGCGCCGTATCGCCGCTCGGACCCTGGTCGTCGCGCTTCCCGTCCTTTACATCGTCGTTTCCACGGCCGGCACCGGACACCCGTAAACCGCGGTGGGCGCCTGGCCTCCATCCAACTGGAGGCCAGGCCCAAAAAATCCAGCAATTGAGGACGAGGCACCCATGAGAAACCTGTCGACCCCACATTCAGTCGCAGTCCGCACAGCAAGCATCGCGCTCGGTGTATTTGTGTCTGATGCGGTCAGCAAGGCGGCTGCGCCCGCCCTGGTGTCGCTCCACGCCGGCCTCGGATTCGTACTGCCGATCCAGAACGCCGAGTATTCCTTCGGGATTGCCTCCGCCTCGCTGCCGTTGATGCTCGCGGCGTCGGCCCTGGGAATACTGGCGTTTGGGGGCTACACCGCCTGGTCCGCGACCCATGGGGGCTTGCCGGCCTGGATCCCAGGTCTTCTGATCGGTGGCGGAGCGGGCAATTTGATCGACCGCTTGCTCTTTGGCGCCGTGCACGACTGGCTTGACTTGGGCAAGGTGGTGGTCAACCTCGCCGACCTGGCCATCCTCGCCGGCCTTGCGGGCTACCTGGCGTCCGTCGCGCTCCATCGACGTGCTGAGAGCCGGCTTGAGCGGCTCTAGAGGCCATCTAGAGCAACGCCTTCCATCGTTGGCCCCACGAGATCGCCGTGGGGCGGTCCAACTTCAGGAGGCAACAGCCATGACACAGTTTCTGCACTCGACGAGCGACTCGATCCACAGGTTCAGAAAGGCTCTTCTGCTCAGCTCGATCCTTGGGTCACTGCTGATGGGTATGCCACTGACTGCCAGCGCACATGACGACCCTGGCCAGCCCTCTGTGCCCGCTCACCTGATGGGCTACAGCATGTGCAACGGTGGACTCATGTACGGAACCATCGGTGGGGTCGCCTACCCAACCGACACCGGCCCGAGGCAGGTAGTGGCCCAGTTTCCGCTTCAGATCATGGGCGACACGTCCGACCCCAACGAGTGGGCCGGATGGACGGCG
>VBGP01000128.1 GCA_005880795.1 Chloroflexota bacterium
CAGGATGGCGGCAAACAGCAACTTGCGCATCGATATCACCTCCTTCCCCGCACAGACCGTGCGGGCGCCGTTGACTACCGCGCGATCAATCGATGGAGGCTGCGGACGCCCGACGGGCAGGACCCGCCTCGACGCGAGCCGCGATGCGCCGGTGCGCCGCCGCCAACTTCACCCCACCTACGACCGCAACCAAGCAGCCGAGACCTGCAGCGACCTGCCAGACGGGCCGGGGAGCAACCCCAATCCCGATCAGCGCCGGCAGCACAGCCAGTGCCACGGCCAGTCCCAAGACCACGATCGCGGCGGTCGCTCGACCTGCCGGAGCCGGTGCGACGTCCTCTCTCACGTCAGCGTCCGCGCCCGGGCCAAGACTCCATTGCGCCGAAATCGCAGTCCTCCCTTTTTTAGCCGTGCTCCACACCCACGCGGCTGTGCTACAAGTAACTGCCCCGCCATGTTAAATGAAAAATCGATTGACTTAACAGGCCCGGGCGAGTTTTCGGTATGGCGGATGTGAATTGAGCACCTCCGCCTACGCTCGACCCGTGCAGAACGCTGCCGCCGCGATACCGCTCCGCCGGCCGATCGTCGTCACCGGGCTGGGCATTGATGGATGGCGCCCGTTTGCGATCGCCGCGACGGTCAGCGCGGCCGTCGCGGTCCTGTTCACCGGCTGGACCGCCTACCACTGGATCAGCGACCAGGCGACGATCGACGTCGACGACATCGGGGAGGCCGCCGCTGCTTTCATTGCGGCCTTCAGCTGCACGCTGGCCGCCGCCCGCAACACCGGCCGGACCCGATTTGCGTGGTCGTTCTTCGCCGCTTCCGCGCTCAGCTGGGGCATCGGAGAGGTCATCTGGAGCGTGTACCAGGTCGGTTTCGGCATCGCCGTGCCCTTCCCCTCCACCGCCGACGCCGGGTTCCTGCTCGCCGTCCCGCTGGCGGTGGTCGGTGTGTTTGCTTTCACGTCAGCGCCAAGCCGGCTGGCTACGCGCGGTGAAACGGCTCTCTCCGGGACGATCGTCGCCCTCGCGCTCCTCTTCATCGCGTGGACATTCGGGCTGGGCAAGGTGTACGAGAGCTCACCCGCGACACCCGCGGCCCAAGCGATAGGCCTGGCCTACCCGGTCGGCGACATCATCATCGCGACTGTCCTCCTGGTCGCCCTGCGCCGGGCGCGCCGGGCGGAGATCGGCCGCATGCTTCTCCTCCTGGGCGGGCTCGCCTTCGCCGCCCTGGCCGACAGCGCATTTGCATACATGACCGCCAACGGGTCATACGGAGCGCTCGGCAGCGTCCTGGACACCGGTTGGGTGGTCGGCTACCTTCTCATTGCGCTGGCGCCCCTGTGGCCCGCTCGGACTGGTGACAAGCACAAGCTCAAGGCAGAGGGCCCGCTCGAACTGTGGCAGCTGGCTCTGCCGTGGGCGGCGGTTCTCGCCGCGGCGATCGCAGCAATCAACCAGGCCGCGACCAATCAAAGCCTCGACCGCTTTGCCACCGTGCTCGCGGGAAGCATCGGCATCCTTTTTGTCGCGAGCCACGTGCTCTCACATCGCGACTCGCTGTCGCTGTTGCTCAAGAGCCAGCGCGCCGAAGCCCAGCTCGAGCACCGCAACAATCTGCTCGACGAGATCGTCTCCCACGCGCCTCTTGGGATCGCACGGGTAGGAGTCGACATGAACATCATCGACGTCAATCCGCGCATGGCGGCGCTGCTGCGTACATCGCCCGACAAGATGACCGGCGACGCGGTCGCGAGATACCTCCATCCCGATGAGTTCACGCGCGTGTTCGAGATCTTTCAACCTTTGTGGCGAGGAGCCGTGGACACCATCGAGTCGGACAGCCGGGCCGTGCGCAGCGACAACACCGAGGTCTGGCTGCACTGGAGCGCGACCGGCGTGCGCAACGCCGCCGGGCGGCTCGAATACTTCCTGGCGATGTACGAGGACACGGACGCCGAGCACGCTGCCAACGAGGCGGCGGCCGCTCACCTCGCCGGCCTCGAACGCCTGAACCGGCTGAAGAGTGAGTTTGTCTCGCTGGTGAGCCATGAGTTCCGCACTGCACTGGTTGGCATCTCCGGCTTCAGCGAGATGATTCGCGACGAAGACGTATCGGTGGAAGAGGCGAAGACCTACGCAGGCGACATCAACAAGGACGCCGAGCGCCTCAACCGAATGATCAACGACATGCTCGACCTCGACCGCATCGAGGCCGGTCGACTGACCTTGCACACGCAGGCGGTGGACCTGAACCCATTGCTCGACGATGCGGTCGACCGAGCGCGCGCCTCCAGCGACCGCCACGTCATCAACAGCAGTTTCGACTCTTCTCAGCCAGCTGTCGTGGCGGACCCGGACCGGATCGCCCAGGTCGTGGCCAACCTGCTCAGCAACGCGATCAAGTACTCACCCGACGGCGGCGAGATAGTCGTCAGCAGCCTCGCGCAGGACGGCCATGTAGACGTCAGCGTCCGCGACCATGGCGTCGGGATCGCGCCCGACTTCAAGGAGCGCCTTTTCAACCGTTACGAACGGTACGAGAAGACGAGCAGCAAGATCATCGGCACGGGTCTGGGCCTTGCCATCACGCGACAGATCGTCGAGATGCACGGTGGCAAGATCTGGGTCGACAGCGAGCTCGGCGCGGGGTCGGACTTTCACTTCACTCTGCCGCTGGTGGCGGCCAAGAGCTAAGGGGTCCGGTCAAGGAACTCCGTGACGAGCGACTGAAAGTGGTGGACGCCGTTCTCGCGTAGCGCGGAGAATCGGCCCCGGTTGTAGGAACGCGAGCGCAGGCCACGCTGGACCTGCTCGCAAACCGCGATGTCCTCCTGCTGGATCTCGTCTGAGAACGCGATGGTCTGCTGCATCGATTCCCAACCGGCGCCGGTGCCGGGCTCGGCGAAGAACCACTCGAAGATCGTCAACGTGCGGTCGACTCCCAGCGGGAGTATGACGTTGGTGCTGATGTTGTCCTGGTAGATGTTCAGCATCGTGTTCGGGAAGATCCAGTAGTAGAGCGCGTCATCTTCCGCACCTGGCATTCGGATGTAGCGCCGGTCCCGACCTGGTACCTCACCCGGCTTCAGCTCGCGTATGGGAGCGTGCTGCTTCGAGTAGAAGCGGAAGGTCTCGACGCGATAGTTGTCGTACTCGAGCTCCTTGAACAGCCCGGGGTGTGCGATTGGCAGGTGATAACCCTCGAGGTAGTTGTCGACGTACACCTTCCAGTTGCATGCGATCTCATAGTCGCGCCGCTCGATGAGCCGCATCTTGTCGATGTTGTATCCCGCCGTGGCGATCTCGCCGGGGATGGCGCCGATCCAGTCCGCCAGCGGTGCGGCGTCCGGATCGAGGTTGGCGAAGACGAATGGGCCGAGGGTGTCGACGCGGATGGGAACCAGCCCGAAGTCCGCCTTGTCGAAATCTTCGGTGCCCTCCATCTCACGCGCCGCCTGCAGCTTTCCGTCAAGTCCGTAAACCCAGCCGTGGTAGCCACACTGGAGGGACTTGCGGTTTCCGCGAGTCGAGACCACCAGCGCAGCGCGATGCCGGCACACGTTGTAGAAGCCGTGCAGCTTTCCGTCCTGGGCGTGGGTCAGCAGGATCGGCTCGTCGAGAATCGTCGTGGGCTTGAAATCACCGGGACGAGCCAGCTCGTTGCGATGCGCGACGAGCTGCCAGGTTCGGGCGAAGATGCGGTCTTTCTCGCGCTCCAGGACCGCCGGGTCGAGGTAGACCGTCGAAGGAAGGGTCGACGCTCGGGCGACATCGGTCTCCAGCTTCGCCATGCCCGAACATTGTCGCTCGGCAGTGGCATCCCTCGCGATCGTCAACGGCAAGGTATGGCAGCGACCTGACTCGAACGCGGTCGTCGTGGACGGCGAGCGCATCACGGGGGTCGGAACCGGCCGCGTGGCCGCGGATCGCGTAGTCGACGCCGGTGGCGCGTGGATCCTGCCCGCGTTCAACGACGCGCATGTCCACTTTCTCATGGCGTCGCGTTCGTTGAGCGAGCTCGACCTGCACGGCGTCGAGGATCAGGGCGAGATCGAGAGGCGAATCGTCGAGTACGCGGGCGAGCACGCTGGTCCGTGGGTGGTCGGCCGGGGCTGGTTCTATTCGGCCTTCGCCGGCGGCTTGCCGACGCTCGAGCTGCTGGACCGGCTGGTCCCCGACCGGCCCGCGTACATCGAGTCCTTCGACGCGCATACCGGTTGGGCCAACAGTCGTGCCCTCACGATCGCCGGGCTGACAGGTACCGGAGTGCTGAAGGAAGCCGCCCTGCGCGGCGTGACCAGGCATATTCCGCGCCGCACCTTCGCCGAAGACCTTGACGCCATGCGGTCCGGGATGAGGGTCGCCGCGTCGCGGGGGATCGCATCAGTCCAGGAGGCGGGCGATGGCCAGGACCTGCTGCCGCTGTGGAAATCGCTACGTGAGTCGGGCGAGCTGACGCTTCGAGTAAGGCTTGCGTTTGACATGACGCCCGGGATGGAGATGCGGGACTGGGAGCGCCGGCTCGACCTTTACGAAGAGATGCGCCGAGACCAGGATCCGTGGATTTCGACAGGAATCCTCAAGGCGTTCGCCGACGGCGTAGTCGAGTCGATGACCGCGGCGCTCTTCGAGCCGTACGTCGGGTCTGACGAGCGCGGATCACCGTTGTGGGGTCACGACGAGTTGCGCGAAGCAGTTGCAATGGCGGATGCGCGTGGATGGCAGGTCCAGGTCCACGCCATCGGGGACGCGGCAATCCGGCAGGCTCTCGACGCGTTCGAGGGCAGCCCGCCCGGACGCCGGCATCGCGTGGAGCACATCGAAGCTCCCCATCCGTCCGACATCGCACGCTTCGGACGCATGGGAGTTGTCGCCAGCATGCAGCCGCAGCACGCGAACCCGACGCTGACAGAAGTGTGGCGGCGCCATCTGGGGCCGGAGCGCGCCGCGCGCGGCTGGCCGTGGCGGGAGATTCGCAATTCGGGCGGGCGTCTTGCATTCGGCACGGACTGGCCGGTGGTGCCGCTGGATCCGTTCGCGAGCCTCGCGCTGGCGACTCAGCAGCTGTCACTCGACGAAGCGATAGGGGCGTGGACCTCAGGCAGCGCGTACGCGGAGCATGCGGAGACCAGAAAGGGCGAGATCCGCAAAGGGATGCTCGCCGACATCGCGGTGGTCGACCTCGAGGAGGAGCGCGTCAGGGCCACGATTGTGGGAGGCGCCGTCGTTTACGAAGAATGAAGGGGGCCGGATGCCCCGGCCCCCTTTTCACATAACGGGTTAATCTCCGCCCGGCGCTCCGGCCGGCATCGGTGTGACGCCGGCGGCGGCGACGGGACCCGTGTGGATCGCGTGCCCGCGCCCAACCGCCCAGAAGACGATGGCGACGACGATCAGCGCGGCTATCGCAATCGCGTTGGCGAGTTCGAAGTTGAAGCGGCTCAGGGTGGCATGATCCGCGTCCCACGCCGACGTGAACAGACCGGGCCACAGCGAGAACAGGGTTGCCGCTGCGACCCAGAAGACGGCGAGCACGACGCAAATCCAGGCCCCCGTGTTCCCACCGGGAACCATGTAGGGCCTCCTGACGTTCGGGTACTTCCGGCGGAGTGTGATCAGCGCAGGGAAGATGAGGATGTAGGAGAAGGTGGTGGTAGAGATCACGAGTCCGAGCACCACCGTGAAGAATGCTCCCAGGTTGCCGCTCGTCAGCGTGAGGGCGAGAACCATGAAGAACGTTGCGACAATGCCCGAAAGAATGTTGACGACTATCGGCGTACCGAAACGTGCCGAGAAATAGCCGAGCTGTTTGGGGCCAGAGCCGGCGAGGGCTCCGATTGCCATCAGGCGGTCCGAGCCCATGAGCCACGTGGTGCCACTGGACAACAGCACGAAAACAAAGGCCGCGCCGACCAGGTAATTGAAGAACGTTGCGGCTCCGCCAAGCGAGCCGGTGACGGCGGATTGGTAGGCGGACACAAATCCTGAAACTCCACTCAGCTTGTTCGATGCCAGGACCAGGATGATCCCGGCGATTGGAATTGCGTAACCGAGGAACGAGATCACACCCGACGCATAAACAGCACGTGGGATGTCACGCTGCGGGTTGTCCATCTCCTCGCTCGCATTCGTTTGCAGCTCGAAGCCGATCCACTGAAAGACGATCACGGACAAGACCCCAATCAGCACCACGGGGAACGTCGAGTCGAGCGGAGGAAAGAACCCGTTCAGGCTGCCCTTGACGTTGCCCTGGGTCGCGGCGATGACCACCACGACGGCAAACAGTGCGATCAAAGCCAATCTGACGATGGCGCCGAGGTTGGGCACCCACTTCATGTAGCGCAGCGAGAGGATGTTCATCCCGACCGCAACCCAGATGAAGAGAAAGGCGACGATCATCTCCGGCACGATATTGCCGCCGAGGCGCGTGCCCCACAACGCGTCGAAAGCGGCGATTGCCCCGGCGGTGAGCGTGCCCCCCAGCCAGATGGGGTTGCTCAGCCAATAGAGGACGCTGACCACGGCGCCGGCGAAGTGGCCATACGCGAGACGGACCCAGTCGTAGGTCGCTCCTTCGGTTGGGAACGCGGCACCTAGCTCGGCGGTGATCAAACCGTACGGGATGAGAAACGTGACGGCCGACACCGCCAGCCAGAACAATGCCTGCGGGCCTCCGGCAGAGGAGGCTCCAATCGTGTCGAGCGCCACGATTGCGCAGACCGTGAAGAAGATCATGTCGAAGCGGAAGAGCGACTTCTTGAGCTTGCGCTTCTCAGCGACGAGCTCAGCTACTGCTGCGGATTCCCCCATGGCTACCCTCCCCTGGTTAGCAACTGACGAACGCCTGAAATTCGCGACAATTAGAGGGCCACGGCCCGAACCTGTCAAGCCGGGCCCTCTGGGAAGGGGTTGGGGAGGCTCACCACAATGGCCACGACGACCACTCGCGAGATACCGGCCGGCCGCGTCGCCCAGCTCATCCAGGGCGAGGAAGAGCGATTCCGCAGCGCGCGGCCACGCTCCCAGCGGCTCTGGACGGAGGCGCGCCAGGTGCTCCCGCGGGGCGTCCCCAGCTCATTCCAGGACGCGGCGCCGCAACCCATCTTTGTCGACCGCGGAAAAGGCAGCCGGGTGTGGGACGTCGACGGCAACGAGTACGTCGATTTCCACAACGGGTTTGGTGTCATGGTCGTCGGCCACGCCCATCCCAAGATCGTCGCCGCCGTGCAGGCCCAGATCGAGCGCGGCTCCCACTTCGCGCAGCCGGTCGAGGACGTGGTCGTGGTTGCAAACGAGCTGAAGCGCCGTTTCCACCAGCCCAAGTGGCGGTTCACCAACTCTGGGACCGAGTCCACGCTCGACGCCGTGCGCATCGCTCGCGGCTTCACCGGCCGCGACCGGCTGATCAAGATTGAGGCCTCCTACCACGGCCATCACGACGCGCTGATGATCTCGGTCGAACCCCCGCCTGACCAGATGGGGCCCGCCGACAACCCTGCATCGTTTCCGCAGAGCGACGGAATCCCGGCCGCCATAGTCGAGCTGACCACTGTCGTGCCGTTCAACGACCTGGCCGCCCTGGAGAGAGCCTTCGCCGCTCACAGGAACGAGGTGGCGGCCGTGATCGTCGAGCCGGCGATGATGAACGTCGGCATCGTCTTGCCCGATGTGGGGTACCTGGACCAGGTCAAAGATCTGGCGCACCGGCACGGCGCGCTCCTCATCTTCGATGAGGTGAAGACCGGCGTGACGATCGCTCCCGGCGGGGCGACTGAGCGTTTCAACGTCACCCCTGACCTGGTTGCGCTCGCCAAAGCCATCGGGGGCGGGCTCCCGTGCGGGGCTGTCGGCGGTCGTGATGACGTCATGGCCGTGATCGAGGAAAAGAAGGTGGCCCAGATGGGCACGTTCAACGGGAACCCGCTGACGATCGCAGCGTCGAAGGTCACCCTGCTCGAAATCCTCGACGCCAACGCCTACGCCCACTTCGACGCACTGGCCGAGACGCTGCAGGGTGGGCTCGACGAGGCGATCGGGCGCTATGAGCTTCCGTTCCATGTCATCACCCTGGCCGCGCGCGGCGGCGTCACGTATCGGGCGCGGCGGGTGCGCAACTATCGCGATTACCTGGAGATCGACAAGTCATTCGCCTACTTGAGCTGGCTCTATCAGAGCAACCGAGGGGTGATCATGGCCCCCGGCGCGGAGGAGAACTGGACTCTCTCCGTGCAACACTCGGCGGACGACGTCCAGCGCTACGTCGACAACTTCGCCCAGATGGCCAAGGACCTGCGCCGGTAACCGCCTGTACAGGTCGTGACGCGCATCTAATCCCGCACGCCAATCCGGACGTAAGGACTGATCAGCGTGCCGAGCTCGTCGAGTTTTTTGAGCGCCGCGTCGCGGCCGTCGGACGGTACGTACCAGATGCAGCGCTCCACGCCGGCCCTGGCCAGGCGCTCGATCTCTTCGGGGCTTGCCTTGGGGTAGTACGTGACGGGTATCGGTCCTCGGCCCGCATCTTTCGCCATCCGCTGGAGTTCGGGAATACGCTCGATTACATCGCCACGGTTGGGCATCCATCCATCTGCGTAGCGGACGACGCGCTCGAGGATCTTCGGTCCGCTACCGCCCAGGATCACGGGCGGATGCGGTTTCTGGACCGGCTTGGGCCACGACCACATGGGACCGAAGTCGACCATCTCGCCGTGGTATTCCGACACCTCCTGCGTCCAGATCGCCTTCATCGCCTCGACCCTCTCGCGAAGCAGCTTCCAGCGCGTCGGAAAGTCGGTTCCGTGGTCTGCCATCTCCTCGCGGTTCCAGCCGCCGCCGATCCCGAATATGAACCTGCCGTTGGAGATGTGGTCCAGGCTCGCCACCTCTTTCGCGGTGTGGATCGGATCCCGTTCGATGACAAGGCAGATGCCGGTGGCCACGCGGATGGTCTTGCTCGCGAGCGCCGCGGCTGTCAGGGCGACAAACGGGTCCAGCGTGTGCCAGTACTGCTTGGGGAGCTCGGGACCGCCAGCCCATGGCGACTTCCGGCTGGTCGGGATGTGCGAGTGCTCGGCCACCCACAGTGATTCGAAGCCGAGCTGTTCGGCCGCCGGCGCGAGCTCGGTGAGGGAGATCGCGTAGTCGGTCGGGAAGATCGCGACTCCGAACCTCACCCAATCATGGTGAAGGATCTAGAAGGCTAGAGCGGCCCTCGGCGCTGGCTCGAAGGTGTGGACGCTGCGTTCCATCGCTCCGAACAGCGCCGCGACTGCGTTCGGGTCGAGGCGCGAGCCGGCTTCCTCGACCAGCACGCGGCGGGCCTCGGCTGGAGAACAGGCCTTGCGATAGGGGCGGTCAGACGTCAACGCGTCGTAAGTGTCGGCCACCGCGACGATACGGGCTTCGATCGGGATCGATTCCGCCTTCAGGCCGTAGGGATACCCGCTCCCATCCAGGCGCTCGTGGTGATACAGGACCGCAAGGACCTCCCGGCTGGACTGGCCGGCCCGGTCCAGCAGCGTGAGCCCCATCTCGGGGTGCGCCCGCATGAGGATCCACTCCGACTCGTCGAGAGGCGAGTGCTTCTCGAGGACCGCCTCGGGGATGCCGAGCTTTCCTATGTCGTGCATCAGCCCGGCCCGGGCCAGCACGCGCAGCTCGGACGCGCTCATCGACATCTGGCGGCCTATGTGCACGCAGAGCCGCGCCACGCGCAGGTTATGGCCTCGCGCCTCGCGGTCCTTGACCTTCAGGCCAAGCGCCAGGACGGCATCGAACCATCCCTTTATCTGCAGCTGTACCGGCGGGTGAACAGGCAACCTGCCTACCTCCCAGGTGTTCGCTTTGCTCGCGTTCACTAACAAACGCCCGCTACCTCAACGGTCGGAAGGCCGCTGCTGGTCGCGCTGAAAATGACGCGGCCCGGCTACTTTTCGTAGCTGTGTCGAGAGGAGGTTAATCTATGGCCGCCTTGAGCGAAAGCCCCGCCACCGCTGCAGGCCAGGTCTCCGCAGACGGCCAGTTCCGCTGGGACGGCCAGCAGTGGGTGCCGATTCCCAGGGGCTCTCGCGAGCCGACCCCATGGACCCGACCCATGCAGTTGGCGGCCGCTGCGCTGCTGACCGTGGAGGCCTTGATCACGGTCGCCAGCGTCGCGATCTTCTACAACCAGGCCGCGGTCAGAAAGACTCTCGAAGCTGGGGGAAGCCAGATCCCTCAGGGCACAACTGAAGATCAGATCATCACGTTCACGATCATTGGCGCCATCGCATTCGCCGCGTTCCTGGGGCTGATCGAGCTATTCGGTGCGCTGGGCGCCGTGCTGCGTTGGCGATGGACTTTTTGGTACGTGCTGGTGCTGATGGGGCTGGGCTCGCTCAGTGCCCTACTCGGCCTGGCGAGCCTCTTCCGGCCGAACAACTCTCCCATACCGACTGGCATCCAGATCATCGAGGAGATACTGGCCTTCGGCGCGGTGGCAATGTTGATCTGGATGGTGATCGGGCTGGTCAAGTTCGGGCCCTGGGCCATGAAGCGGCCCGGGACGGCCAGCTAGCCCTCCGCGAACTCCAGGCAGCGCGTCCCGGTCAGGTCGACCCAGTACCGTCCGCCACCGTGCACGATGCGCATGAGCACCGACTCGCATTCGGGGCATCGGACCACGGTTCCTGGCGCATCGGCGTAGACCACCACCCGGCCGACGGCGTTGATCGCGCCGCAGCCGGCACAGGTGGTTTGGGCGGCGGTCATCTCCATGGTGAAGATCTCCCGTAGCAGGCCACCGATTGCGTTTCCGTCGAGTCTTCTCTCTTCGACCGTCACCTCATCCTCCTGTCGCCCCAAATCTTTCAGTCTTGATCGATTGCGGGGCATAACCCATTGCCACCAGCAGTGACGCGGCCGCTTCGACGAACGATGTCGGACCGCATATGAACACAGCCGGCATCTGCTCTGTCGGCAACGCGACCTCTTTCATCATCGATTCGTCAAGCCGCCGGGCATAGCCTGTCCATCCCATCGGTTTTTCGCGGGTCAGCGTCTGCACGATCGAGAGGCCGTCGCCGGCCGAGCCGAGGCGTTCGAGCTCTTCGCGATAGATCACATCGGCCAGCGTCCGCGATGAGTAGAGCAGCCGCGCCGGCGCCTTGTGCGTCGCCTTGGCGCGATGACGGAGCATCGCCATCAGCGGCACCACGCCAGATCCACCGCCGACGAGAAACAGCGGGGTTTCATCGCCGGCACGCCAGACGAAGTAACCGCCGATCGGCCCGCGGAGCTCGAGCCTGTCCCCCACCTTGAGCTCGCCGACCAGATAGGGCGACACCTCGCCGTCGTCCAGGCGTTCGACGGTCAGGGCCAGCCAGCGGTCTTCAGGGGGCGACGCTATCGAGTAGCTGCGCTCGGCCACGTATCCGTCCTCGGCGGTCAGCCGAACATCTACGTGCTGGCCGGCCAGATGCCCCGCCCAATCTGGGACGTTGAGGTAGAGGCTTGCGACGCGGGGCGTCTCCTGGACGAGCTCGACAACCTCGCCGAGCGTCCAGGCTAGTCGCCCCAGTACCGCTGCTCTCGCCAAGGGTCCCCGTACATGTTGTAGCCGTTCGACTCCCAGAAGCCCGGGTGCTCTTCCTTCTCGAGCTTGATGCCCCGCACCCACTTGGCGCTTTTCCAGAAGTACAGGTGTGGAACGAAAAATCGTACTGGGCCACCATGCTCAGGTTGCAGCGGCTGGCCATCGAACTCGTAGACGACCCACGCCTTGTTGCCCGTGATGTCATCCAGCGGGACATTGGTCGTGTATCCGCCGTCGGAAAATATCGTCGTGAACTCCGCTGCGGTTTCGATACCGTCCATCAGCGTATCGACGGAGACGCCCTTCCACACGGTGTCGAGCTTCGACCACTTGGTCACGCAGTGGATGTCCTTGGTCACTGTCTCGGAGGGCAACGCGGCGAACTCTTTCCAGGTCCATCGCTTTGGCTCGTCGATCTCGCCCTGGATCGTGAATGTCCACTGGTCGAGATTCACGCGCGGGGTCGGTCCCGCCGAAAGCACTGGGAAGTCCGTTACCACGTACTGCCCGGGCGGAACGCGCGAGCTCGAAGCGACATCGCGCCGCTTGCCGCGGAAGCCACGAGAGATGAACCCCACCGCGGTCCAATTCTCGCCGTTATCTAAAGTGAGCGCATCCGGTTGTTCTTCGGGTTGTGCTCGACCTCGGCCATGCCCAGCGCTTCGAGCAACGGCGGCATGTACATGCCGAATCGACCGCGGAGTCCTTTCTTCATCCCATACCAGCCGCCGACTGGATTCTTGGGCGACCTTCCCCAGGCCTCGACGGTCCCTTCGGCGGCCGGCTTCTGCTCATCCGCGCTGCCAAGCGGCATCCAGTCACCCTGCTTCTTGAGCATGGCGTGCAGGTCCTCGATCGCGCGCAGCTGATAGCGCAGCTCGGTCTTGCCCACGATGCAAACCAGCGCCGGCGGGCTCGCGGTCTCGTCCTTGTACATCTGATACTGGGACGACCCGCTTGGCGTGGTGAGCTCCCAGGGTGATTGTTTGGTGCCCACACCCTTCACATTTACCTTTGCCATCTCTGACTCCTGTCGTAACAGAATCGTTACCGTAACCGCGCCGTTACCATAACCCAGGTGAAGACCAAACGTCGAATCGCAGATCCCTTCGACGCTCTCGGGAACCAGTACCGGCGCGACATCGTCGAGCTGCTGGCTCGCAAACCACGGTCGGTGCAGGAGATCGCGGACCATCTGCCGATCAGCCGGCCGGCGGTGTCGCGCCACCTGAGCGTCCTGAACCGCGCCGGATTGGTGTCCGACGAGCAGATCGGCGCGCGCAGGCTTTACCGACTCGACGAGCCCGGAGCTGAGGCTGCGCGTCGCTACCTGGCGCAGGTCTGGGGCAACGTAGGCGTGCGCTTCAAGATCTTCGCGGAGAACACCAAGCCTCGCAAACGATGATTGAACCGCTGCGGATCTCCTTTGAGGTGGCCTGCTCGCCGGACCACGCGTTCGAAACCTGGACCGAACGCGCGACCGCTTGGTGGCCGCCGGAGCACACCGTGTCCCACCAACGAGGGGCCGAGATCGTGTTCGAACCCGGCACCGGCGGCCGAATCTACGAGCGCACGCCGCAAGGCGAGGAGATCGAATGGGGCGAAATCATGCGCTGGGATCCACCTCGCGTCCTGAGCTACCGCTGGCACATCGCGACGGACCCGGCCAACGCGACCCAGGTTGAGATCGTTTTCCGCGAGCTGCCCGACTCCAAGACGCGGGTCGACATCGAGCACGGCGGCTGGGACCGCCTGGGCGAGATGGGTCAAGCGTGGCGCGACGCCAACCACGCGGGATGGGACGGCGTGCTGCCTTCGTACAGCCAGGCCGCGCGGAGCTAGAAGGAAACCCTCGTCAATCTCCAGAACCGCCCGGGCGGATACATGGGATCGGCGGTGACCAGAGGAACGTCCAGCGCGTAGTCGCCGAGCAGCAGGTGCTCATGGCCCTCAACAGTGCTCGATGGCAGCGGCTTGTCGATGACGATCTGGTTCGCGTCGAGCCGCTGGCGAAGCACCATGCCGGGCCACTCCGCCAGGTCCACGTCGTCGGCGGAGATCAGGTCCGTCTGCGCGCCCCACGGTGTCGTGTAGGTCCCGACCGACTGGTTGCGCGAGATCACACGCCGGACGTGAAGAGCGGCGGACATCGCACCTATGAGCGCTCTTGCGCTGTTGAAAGCGAGGTCCAGGGTGGGCGGCCCCATCACGCATCCGTACACCACGATCGTGTGGTTGTCGATCGATGCGTTGGCGGCGAAGAGGAAGTTCGCGCCGCTGTCGAAGCCGGAACCGGTCTTGATGCCAATGATCCCATCCTTCCCGAGCACACCGTTGACGTTGGGAACCGTGCCGGCCAGAGGCAGATTCACCTGCTCCATCGCCACGATCTGATCAAAGACCGGGTTTTGCATCGCCACCATTCCCAGGTTCAAAAGATCGGTTGGCGTGCTCACGCTGGCCGCTGACGCGCCGGCGGGGTCGGCGAACTTGGTGTGCGTCAGCTTCAACGCGGCCGCGCGCGCGTTCATCTTGTCGACGAAGGCCTGGATCGAGCCGGCATCCCATCGGGCGATCGTCTCGGCCAGGTTGTTCGCCGACGGGATGAGCATTCCTTGCAGGACCTGCAGCTCGCTTAGCTGCTCCCCGGCCTCGACCCTGACCACGGACTGTTTGTCCGCGAGGTCGGCCTGGTACGCCTGCATATCCGCGTCGGTCAAGGTGATGGCCGGTCCGTTCTCGTCCTTCTTGAGCGGCTTGTCCTCGAGCACGACGAGCGCGGTCATCACCTTGGTCACGCTGGCTGCGGGTAGGGTCTTTTCGTTGCCCGAGCTGGCCACGAAGCCAAGGCCGGACACGGCGACCGCGGCGGCTCCCTGGGACGGCCACGGGAGCGCCGGCGCAGTGCCAGGAACGACCTCGGTCGCCGGCAGCTTCGCCGCCGCGGTGACCGCCGGTATAGGGCGGAAGTAGTTCAGGGCAGCCGCCGCGACGATGATCAACAGCAGCGCGGCCCCCAAGCGCACCCGCATTCCCGAAAACGTTACTTGACGGCGCGCTCACGAAGGCGAAGCAGGTCGGCAACCGGGAGTAGCAGCCCGCCCTGGACGATGAGCGACAGCACGACCATCGCATAGGCAAGAACCGATACGTCCGAATTCACCTGCGGGTACGCCGCGACCGACAGGGCAAGGGCGACCGACAACGCGCCACGAAGGCCGCCCCACAGGGTCATGTGTCTCCAGCTCCACGGGATCGAAGCGCCGCGGGGATCGACCAGCCCAAGGAGCCCATAGACCGGGATCGCCCTGGCCGCGAACATGATCGCGTACGCGCCCAGGGCAAGCCCGGCGAGCGGGACGAGCCGGTGGGCCGGAAGCGCGATGCCGACGATCAGGAACAGAACGGCGTTGAGCACGAACGCGAGCAAGTTCCAGAATCCGTGGAGCTGCGTCCCCTGCAGGCGCCCGGTGCGGCTGCCATACCGCGCCACCACCACGCCGGCGGTCACGACCGAGACGACGCCCGACGCGTGGACCAGGTCGGCGCCCAGGTAGGAGCCGTAAGCGACGACCAGCGTCGTCAGAATCTCGAGCTCGGCGTCCTGGATCAGTCGGAGAAAAAGAACCGCGATGGTGCCGGCGCCCAGGCCGATGACGACACCCGTCACGGTGACGAACACAAAGCGCAGCCCCGCGTCCGTCACTGAGGGATGGCCCGTCAGGATGGTGCCCAGGACTGCCGTGAACACGGCGACGCCAGTGCCGTCGTTGAAAAGACTCTCGCCGTCGAGGATCGCCTCGAGCCCGGGAGGCGCCCCCAGCCGGCGGAGGAGGCTCACGACCGCTATCGGGTCGGTGGCGGCGACGATCGAGCCGAGCAGGAACCCACTCGCCCAATCGAGGCCGAGGCCGAAGTGGACGAGCACCGCGATCATGACGACCGTCAGAAACACGCCGACTGTGGCGAGCAGGCTGACCGGCAGGATTCGCCGCCACAACTCCTGGAGGTCGAGCGATAACGACGCCTCGAAGACCAGGCCGGGAACGAACGCGAGCAGGATCAGGTCGGGTCCGATAGGGGGCAGGCGCAGCCCGGGAACAAGCCCGATCAAGATGCCGCCGAGGGCGAGGAGCACCGGGTACGGCACCGTCGGCGTCGTCCGGGAAACCAGGCGCAGGCCGGTCGCGGCCGCGCCGAGGAGGATCAGGAAGAAGAGAAAGCTCTGCGCGGTGCTCATCGGGACGCCAGTCGACCTCCTGCCGACCAGACTTCCCGGCACACCACCGATTCGGCGAGCCACCCGACTCGCCTCGCGGCATTCTACTTTCTGGTTGCGCTTATCCTCACGATTCAGTGAAGGCGCTCGTGAAGGCGAAACCGGAGCCAGGATTGTGGCTGCAGGACGTCCCCGAGCCGAAGCTGGGCCCTGGTGAGGTGCTGATCCGCGTCCTTCGGACCGGGATCTGCGGCACCGACCTCCACATCGAGAGCTGGAACGAGTGGGCGCAGCACACGATTCACCCGCCGCTGGTGGTCGGGCACGAGTTCGTTGGTGAGGTGGTCGAGCTGGGCGAAGGCGTCGCGTCAGTGTTCCCCGGTGAGATCGTGGGCGCGGAGGGCCACATCACATGCGGCCGCTGCCGGAACTGCCTCGCGGGCCGCCGGGCCCTCTGTGCGAACACGGTCGGCATCGGCGTCCAGCGCGACGGTGCGTTCGCCGAGCTCATCGTCATGCCCGCCGGCAACCTCTGGCCGCACCTTACGAAGATCGACCTCGACGTGGCCTCGATCTTCGACCCGTTCGGCAACGCGGTCCACGTCGCGACGCAGTTTCGCCTGGTGGCCGAGGACGTGCTCATCACAGGCGCTGGGCCGATTGGCATCATGGCCGCGATGGTCGCGCGCCACAACGGCGCTCGTTTCACAGTTATAACCGACGTAAGCGACTACAGGCTCGAGCTGGCGCGCAAGGTCGGCGTGACGAAGGCAGTGGACGTGCGCAAGACTCGACTGGACCAGGTGCAGCAAGAGCTGGGCATGAAAGAGGGGTTCGACGTCGCCTTCGAGATGTCGGGCGTGCCGAGCGCTCTGCGCGAGATGATCGACAACATGGCGCACGGAGGCCGCATCGCGATGCTCGGGCTCCCCGACCATGAGTTTCCAATCGACTGGTCGCAGGTGGTCTTCAAGATGCTCAATGTCAAGGGCGTGTACGGGCGTCAGATCTTCGAGACCTGGTACCAGATGTCTGTCTTCGTGCAGAGCGGCCTGGACATCTCCCCGGTGATCACCCATCGATTTCCTTATCGCGAGTACAAGGAAGCTTTTGCGGTAGCGCACAGCGGGCAGTGCGGCAAAGTCGTTTTGGATTGGAGCTCCTGATGTTCGAACGAATGCGATCCCATCTCACCCAACAGCTCGAGGAGATACGCGGCGCGGGCCTTGAGAAGCCAGAGCGCGTCATCACGACTCCTCAAGGCTCGACGGTCGGCGTCGCGGAACGTGATGTGCTGAACCTGTGCGCCAACAACTACCTGGGGCTGGCCGATCATCCGGCAGTTGTCGCGGCGGCGAGGGAAGCGCTGGATCGCTGGGGCTACGGCATGGCCTCGGTCCGTTTCATCTGCGGCACCCAGGAGGTGCACAAGGAGCTCGAGGCGGCGCTGACCGAGTTCCTGGGCACCGAGGACACGATCCTCTACTCGTCCTGCTTCGACGCCAACGGCGGGATCTTCGAGGCGCTGCTCGACGAGCGGGACGCGGTCATATCTGACGCGCTGAACCACGCGAGCATCATCGACGGCATCCGGCTTTGCAAAGCCAAACGATTCCGCTACGCCAACCGCGACATGGACGACCTCGAGCGCCAGCTGAAGGACAGCGCGGAGGCACGTTTCCGCATGGTGGTCACGGATGGCGTGTTCTCGATGGACGGCTACATGGCGCCGCTCTCTCAAATCTGCGAGCTGGCCGAGCGTTACGACGCGATGGTCATGGTCGACGACTCGCACGCCGTCGGATTCATCGGCCCCGACGGCCGCGGCACGCACGAGCACCATCGCGTGATGGGCCGGATCGACGCCCTCACCGGCACCCTCGGCAAGGCGCTCGGAGGTGCCAGCGGCGGGTACGTCTCGGGACGCAAGGAGCTGGTCGCCATGCTGCGCCAGCGCTCGCGGCCCTACCTGTTCTCCAACTCAGTCGCCCCGCCGATAGTGGCGGCGAGCCTTAAGGTGCTGGACCTGCTGCGCCACGCAAAGGACCTGCGCGACCGGCTGGCCGAGAACACGAGGTTCTTCCGCGCCCGCATGACCGAGGAGGAGTTCGAGATCCTTCCGGGAGATCACCCCATCGTTCCCGTGATGATCGGGGATGCCGCCCTCGCCTCCCGGATGGCCTCCGTGATGCTGGAGAAAGGCGTTTACGTCGTCGGCTTCTCCTACCCGGTGGTACCCCAGGGCAAGGCCCGAATTCGGGCCCAGGTCTCGGCCGCGCATTCCCAGGACGAGCTGGACCGGGCGGTCCGAGCGTTCGTCGAAACCCGTACCGAGGTGGCCCCCTAAACCGCCCGGTAGCGCAAGCCGGAAAAGCGTTTTCCGGATAAATGAGCGAGCACGAGCGGATGTTGGTCCGGCTGGGCAGGCTGCTGGAGCAGATCGCGCGCCCGCACTCCTGCAACGAGGTGCTGCCGGTCGAGGTCCAGGCCAACCTCTGGCATCTCGGCGTCCCCTGCAACGAGCTCACACCGCGCGAGGAGCTGGTTTCCCGCCTCTGGGCGCGCAAGCGCAACCTGCTGTCGGCGATCCAGCCGGAATGGAGCGGTCCGGGGGTCACGCCTCCGAGCGCAGCCTGACCTCCGATCCCGCGGCCGAAGCCGCGAAGGAGGCCGGTCTCACCTACACGACCGACGGGGAACCGGGCATCCGCCGAGTCCGCAAAGGCAAGCGGTTCGACTACATCGGCCCCGAGGCGAAGGTCATCCGCGATGCGGCGACCCTCGATCGCATCCGCTCCCTGGCCATCCCGCCCGCCTGGGAGCACGTCTGGATCTCGACTCGCCCCCGCGGCCACCTCCAGGCGACCGGCCGCGACTCACGCGGGCGCAAGCAGCACCGGTACCACCCGCGCTGGCGCGAAGTGCGCGACGCGAACAAGTTCGACCGCATGGCCGGCTTTGCCAAGGCGCTGCCACGAATCAGGAGACGCGTCGCACGCGACCTGGGGCGAGACCGCCTTCCGAAGGAGAAGGTAGTGGCGACGATCGTTCGCCTGCTAGAAACCACCTACGCCCGCATCGGCAACGAGGAGTACGCGCAGCAGAATCACTCGTTCGGGCTGACCACGCTGCGCAACCGCCACGTCCAGGTGAACGGTTCTAGCGTCCGCTTCCTGTTCAAGGGCAAGAGCGGACGCGAGGTGCATGTCGGCATCACCGACCGTCGGGTCGCGCGCGTGGTCAAGCGTTGTGAAGAGCTGCCCGGGCAGAATCTCTTCCAGTACATCGATTCCGATGGCGAGAGACGCACCCTCACATCCGACGACGTGAACCAGTACATGCGCGACGTCACCGGCGAAGACTTCACTGCGAAAGACTTCCGAACGTGGGCCGGCACCATGCTGGCAGCTTGTGCCTTGCGCCAGGTCACCGCTTTCGACTCGGAGGCCGACGCGAAGCGAAACGTGATCGCGGTCATCGACACGGTCGCGCAAAAGTTGGGCCATACCCGCGCCGTGTGCCGCCGTTCCTATGTCCACCCCGCAGTGGTCGACGCATACACAGAAGGAGTTCTCGGCACACTCGACGCCAAATCGGATGAGGCAGCCGTCCTGGCTCTTCTGCGGCGCCGATCGCGAAAAGGGGTGCCCCAAACCAGAGCGGCGTAGATGAAAGACGTCGCGCTGCTCGCCATGCGTGTCGTCGCGGGCGGGGCCCTGGTGGCAGCGTTCGCTGTGCTCGGCGACACGCTGAAGCCAAAAATGTTCGCCGGGCTTTTCTCGGCCGCGCCATCGGTCGCCATGGTGAGTCTTCTCGTGACGGGGCTGGCCACGGGCCCTGCCAGGGATGCCCTTTACTCCCGCGGGATGATCGCGGGAGCGATCGGGCTTGTCTTCTACAGCCTTGCCGCGTCCCTGTTGGTCAAACACCTGCAGGCTGTCGCCGGCAGCATCCTGGCCTGGGTGGCCTGGCTGCTCCCCGCGGCTGCCACGTACTGGCTGTTCCTGAGATGAAGGTGGATCTGATACCGCAGGTCGATCCCGGGAAGGTCCGCACCCATCGGTTCCGCGACTATGCCTTGCGTTTCCTTTTCGGCGCCGTCATCTCGCTGGTCGCCGGGTTGATCGGCATGGGATTCGGTCCCAAGCTCGGCGGCCTCCTTCTCGGATTTCCGGCGATCCTGCCTGCTTCCCTGACCCTTATCCAGAAGGCCGAGGGCAAGGACGAGGCGGCCGTCGATTCGATTGGCGCCGTCCTCGGAGCGATCGCGATGGTCGCATTCGCGGTCGTGGTCTCGCTGGCGGTGACGAGTTGGGGCACCGTGCCCAGCCTTGTCGTCGCGCTTATCGTCTGTGGCTCGGAGTGGCCTTCGGCCTTTACTTCCTCGTCGCGACGGTTTACGGTCGCGAGCCCGCGCCTCCCTGATCGGTCCGGACCTCGCTCCCGTCCTGCGCCCAACGCGTGTGATAGGCGCCCGCGCGGTCGACGCGGTGATAGGTGTGCGCGCCGAAATAGTCGCGTAGGCCCTGGATCAGGTTGGCGGGCCCGCGGGCCCGCCGGTAGCCATCGTAGTAGGCGAGCGAGGACGCAAAAGCTGGAATCGGGATGCCCTGGTCGACCGCGGTCTTGACCACCCGACGCCACGCCGGCTGGGCATCAGCCAGCGCATCTCTGAAGAAAGGCGCAAGCATGAGGCTGGGCAGGTCCGAAGACTCCTCGTAGGCGTCCTTGATGCGGTCGAGGAACTTTGCGCGGATGATGCACCCGCCCCGCCAGATGGTCGCGAGCGCTCCGAGGTCGAGGTTCCAGCCGTATTCACTCGACCCCGCGGCGAGGTGCTCGAAGCCCTGCGCGTA
>VBGP01000129.1 GCA_005880795.1 Chloroflexota bacterium
GCCAGATTTGTCATGTGCTCGCAGACCGGGATGCCGGCCCCTAGCAGCTTGGTGTGCGCCGGGCGGGACAGGTCAGCGGTGTCGTCGATGTTGAGCGAATCGATCCCGACAAATAGGGCGCCTTGCCGGACGAGCAAGTCGCACGCGTCCGCAGTCAGGAAGGGGTTTTCCCCGAAATATTCCGGCGCGCCCCAGTGCCGCGAGAAGTCGGTCCTGATCAGCACCGCGCGGTAGCGCACTTCTACTTGGGCCAGGGAATCCGCGCCGATCGCGCGGTCCACGCCTGTGCAATCGACGACCACAGTCTCCAGGTCGGCCAACCTTTCGAGGGGGAGCGCGGCGAGGTCGGCGCCATCCCGATAGCGGTGCACCGGTGAGTCCACATAGGTGCCGGTGTTGCCGCAGAGATGCAGCGACGCGATGCGGAACTCCGCCTTCCCCTGGTAGCGCTCGTGCGACATCTCGTAGTCGAACACGATTTCGACTCGAGGCTCCGGAAGCCCCGGATAAGTCTTCATTCCTTCCACGACGGGATGGCTGACCTCGATGAAATGGGCCATGGGGAAATTCTGAGACCAAAAATGAGAGTTTTTCGAGACTGCCTTTGAGACGGCCTTCGGCCGACGCTGGCCGCCAGCGGATTTTCTCGACCAGGAGGCGGTCATGAGTCTTTTGACCCGGCTGCGGCTGCTCTTCAACACCGAGGTGAGCAGCGCCCTCGATCGGGCGGAGGATCCTCGCCAGGTCCTCGACTACGCCTACAACCAACAGCAGGAGCTGCTGATCACGCTGCGCCGCGGCCTGGTGGACGTGGCCACGTCGAAGCAGCAGCTCGAGCAGCAGGCCACCCGGCTTCAGAACCGCATCCCGCAGCTCGACGACCAGGCCCGCCGGGCAGTCACCGCCGGGCGGGACGACCTGGCCCGAGTCGCGATCGAGCGTAAGTGGCTCGCTCTGAACGAGGTAGAGGGGCTGAACAAACAGATCGCGGAGGTAGAAGCCGACAAGCAGCGGCTGGCGGGCCAGGAACGGACGCTCCAGATCCGCGTTGAGCAGTTCCGCACCCATCGCGAGGTCGTTTCGGCGCGCTACAGCGCCGCCGAAGCCGAAGTCCGCCTGAAGGAATCCCTCGCGGGTGTTTCGGGTGAGCTGGCGGAGCTCAGCATGGCCGTCGGCCGCGCCGAGGAAAGAGCCGACCGCCTCCAGGCCCGGGCGAGGGCAATCGACTCGCTGGTCGACCTCGGTTCGTTTCCTCCCATCGGGGGCGGCGACTTCCTCGAAGCCGAGCTCCTCCACATCACAGTCGCCAAGGAGATCGACGACGAGCTTTCGAGGATCAAGGCCGAGGTTGCCGGCGCCGAGCCGGCCAAGGAGACGAAGTGATGAGCTCGACGCAATGGCATCCCGGAGGAAAGCACCTGGTCTCGCCTGACGGCAAGTGGTACTGGGATGGGATCGCTCAGGAGTGGAAGGCCACCGCTGGCCCGGCCGAAAAGCCTCCAGCACGGCCGGCGCAGGCGAACGCCCAGCCGCCGCCGGAGCGTGGGCTGAGCTCTTTTGCCGGCACGGTCCGCTCGGAGGACCTGGCCTATGGCCAGACCGTGCTCGTCTGGGCGCGATGGATCCTGATCGGCACGGGTTTGCTCCTCTCGTTCTGGAGTCCCCAAAGCCTGTCGACGCTGCAGATTCAGTTGGCGGCGATCATCGCTCTTGCCTTCGGCAACTTCTACCTGCACGTCCAGCTCCTCCGCGGACATCCCGCCCTCGACAACGTGGTCTACGGGGCAAGCGCCGCCGACATCGCCGTCATCACCGCCCTCGTGCTGGTCCAGGGCGGCTATCCGTCGCCGGTGTTCATCTTCTACTTCGCCGCAATCGTCGGCATTTCGGTCGCGTTCCCGACCTGGATGACCGCCGGATACACGGCATTCGTGATCGGGATCTACGCCATCATCTGCCTGGCCACGGCGCCAGGCGACGAATATCCGGCCGTGTTCACGCGGCTCTTGATGATCGCCGCCATCGCGGTGTGCGGCAACCTGTTCGCCCGCAGCGAATCGAGCAGACGGTCAGACGCGATCCGCATCCACGACGAGCTGCTCGCCGAGGTCGAGCAGGAGTCCTCTGTCCCACAAGCAGCCAAGCCGGCCGCGCCGGTGGCATAGGAGGCCATGAAGATGTCGACCAACCTGCGCGAGGTCCGCACCGCAAAGCAGGCGGAGCAAGAGGACCTGTTCTTCGGTCAAACCGTGATCCTGTGGGCGCGCTGGAGCGTCATCGTCGCGGGCATCGTGCTCGTGCTGTGGACGTCCAGCGATGTCAGCCTGCTGACCCGGACGATGCCGTTTTTTCTGGTCTTGATGGCGGTCAACTTCTTCCTGCACGGCCGCTACGTGATGGGGCGCCCGCTCAATCGCACCGCCGTGGTGGTGGCAAGCGTCGTCGACCTCGTCCTGATCACGGCCATCATCGTGCTGTGGCCGGGGTCGCACGGCCTCGACAACCAGTTCTTCGTCCTTTACTTCCCGGTCGTATTCGCGTTCGCTCTCGTCTTCACCCGCCAGGTCGAGGCCGCATACACGGCTCTCGCGATGGTGGCCTACACGGCGGCCTGTTTTCTCACCGGTACGGTGCACCTCGGCGTCGGGAACGATTTCAAGTTGCTGGTGATGCGCCTGATCGTCATCGCAGCGATGGGCTTTCTAGGAAACTATTACTTCCGCATCCAGCGCGACCGGCTCGCCCGCGCCTCCAAGAATCAGGCCGCGGCGTGAAGCGCCTGCTGGACCGGGTCGGCACCTTGCTGAAGAAGGGCGCCGGCGTCGCGCTGGCGCCGGCACCCGACCCGAGGGTGACCCAGCTCACCTCTCACCAGAGACAGCGCGCGCTGCTGAACCAGGTGGTCAAAGCCGGCAGAGAGGTAACCGCCGCGAAGCATCGCTTGCGCGCGGCCGCCGAAGCGGTGCGCGCGAAGCTGCCGGCTATGGAGGACCAGGCGCGAGGGGAGTTGAAGGCCGGGCATGAAGAGATGGCTCGGCTTTCCCTGCAGCGTCGCCAGGTCGTTCTGGGGGAGCTCGAGACGCTCGAGCGACAGTTGGCCGAGGTCGAGAAGGAAGAGTCGGCGCTCGCCGTGATCGAGCAGCGACTGACCGGGCAGATTGAAGCCTTCGCCGCCCGGCAGGAGGTGATCAAGGCCCGTTTCAGCGCCGCGGAGGCGCAGGTGCGCATCAACGAGGCGATGACAGGCGTGTCGCAGGATTTCGCCGACCTGACCGCCACCCTGCACCGCGCCGAGCAGACAACCGAAGACATGCAGGCGCGCGCGACCGCGATCGACCGGCTCGTGCGCGATGGCGACCTAGACGCGATCAGCTTCGCTGCTGGGTTCGACTCGGTCGACGCTCGTTTTCAGACGCTCGGTGCCGGCGCGGACATCGAGCGTCAGCTCGACGCGCTCAAAGAGCTCGGTTGACGACGCTGAGCTGGTCAAGCCTGCCGGCCACCAGCTCGAAACCGTGGTGCAAACGCCGGTAGTACGTCGGCCTCGACATGTGCAGCCGCTCCATGATCACCTCGTGGCTGCCTGCCCTCTTGACGTAGTAGTCGAGCAAAAGGTGGCCGGCCTCGGCGTCTCGCGGTGAGGTCGACGACGCGAGCTCGCCGATGACGTCGATGAGCAGGGCGCGAAGCTCGACCGCGGCGGATTGCCCTTTTGCGATCAGGGGCATCTGAGCCAGCGGGCTCCTGCCCAGGGCTTCCGGCGTCCCCAGGTCGTCCAGCGCTGCTCGAACGAGCTGTTCGCGCGCGGTGCTGTCGGGGTCGAGCGTCCAACGCTCGGGCTCGGGCTCGCCCATGAACATCGGATACGGCGCGATCACCGCCGCCGGCAGGCCGACCCGGAGCACGCGGCCCATCAGCCAGCTGATCAATGTCGACGCGATGATCGCGCCCGCCCAGAGCGACGGCTTCCAGGCGCTCCCCGCCGGACGCACCGCAATGTCGGCCATGTACGCGATCGCGTACGCGGCGCCGATGACGGCACACAGTGATGCGGACGGGCGGCCGGGCCGACGCGCCGTCCAGGCGACCCAGGCGTCGGCGGCAATGCCCGTGGCGATCGGCACTGGAAGCAGGTAGAAGTTCCCCTTGGTGATCGTGACGAGGATTCCGTTCAGCGCGAAGACGAAGGTCAGCGATCCGGGCCGCAGCTTGAAGCCGCTGTTGAGCAGGAGCCCGGTCCCGGCCAGGATCGCTGTCTGGGCGAGCAGCGCCGCCATGCCCATGTTCTCGCCCAGCCAGACCGGCGCCGAGTGGAGGAACGGGTAGTCGGCGGCGGGCCACGGGTCGATGAGTGGATGAGCGAACTGCGTCGCGAAGGTGAACACCGACAGCAGGAGAGCAGCTGATGTCAGGGCGACCGGGCTGGCCGCGATCTCGCCCCGTCGCGCCGCAGCTCGCAGCGGGCCGCTGACGATCACCGCCGCGGCAGTCATCTCGATGAGGTGCGGCGGTGTGAACAGTGTCTCCAGACCGACGCCCCCGGTGCCGAACGCCGGGGACCAGAACGCGTCGTCCACGATCCACGCCGAGCCGAAGATGAGCGCCGCCGCGAATGTGCCGGTCTGGCCGTCCGGAAGGGCGCGATTCCATGCCCGGCCGGCTCTCAAGCCGACCGCGAAACCCGCAAACAGGTACAGGGTCAGGGCAGACCACGCCGCGGTCACGATCGTGCTGCCGGTCCGGGCGGTCGCCTGCAGCACTTCGGTCGGGTCGTGCACGTACGCGTACGCGACGATGTAGGCGCCCAGCAGGAACCAGGCCGACAGGACGACCACGACCGAATCGACCGCCCGTGGCTCTTCCACCAGCTTGCGTAGGTTTTTCAGGATCCCACCCGGCCAAACCATAACCCGCTGACACTGCGATCGAGGATTCCATCTCGCACGTATGACGGGCCCGCCAGGCGTGCGGAATTCACTGGAGTCGCCGGGCGAGGATCAGGGCTGGGGCGAGGGCAGCGCCGCGTTGAATTTGCTCGTGATGCCCTGCTCCGCCTGGATCACGTGCATCACGGCGTTGATCAACGCCAGGTGAGAGAACGCCTGGGGGAAGTTACCCAGGTGCCGTCCGCTGCGGGGGTCGATCTCCTCCGCGTAAAGCTGCAGCGGGCTCGCGTAGGACAGCAGCTTCTCGCACAGCTCGCGTGCGCGATCGAGCTCGCCGATCTCGCACAGGGCAGAGACGAGCCAGAACGAGCAGATCGTGAACGTGCCCTCTTCGCCATGGAGGCCGTCGTCGGTCTCCGCCGTGCGGTACCGCAGCACCATGCCGTCGACGGTCAGCTCCTCGGCGATCGCCAGCACCGTGGCTCGCACCCGTGCATCGTCCGGGGACAGAAAGCGAACAAGCGGGATCAGCAGCACTGACGCGTCGAGGGTCCGGGCTCCGTAGTGCTGGACGAACACACCCCGCTCGTCGATGCCGCGGTCGCAGATCTCAGCTTTGATCTCGTCCGCCTTCGCCTGCCACGTCTTGGCCAGGTCCATGTCTCCGTGCATCTCCGCCAGCCGCGCACCGCGGTCGCACGCGACCCAGCACATGAGCTTGGACGACACGAAGTGCTGCGGCTCGCCGCGAACCTCCCAGATGCCGCGGTCCGGCTTCTGCCAGTTCTCGATCGCCGATTCGACGGCTCGCTTGAGGATCGGCCACACCACCTCGGGCAGGAAGTCGCGCGACTTCGTGTGCAGGTACACCGAATCGAGCACCGCGCCCCATACGTCGTGCTGCACCTGCTGGTACGCGGCGTTGCCCACGCGCACGGGCTCCGACCCCTCGTAACCGCTCAGATGGTCGATCGTCTTCTCCGTCAGGTCGTGCTCGCCGCCGATGCCGTACATGATCTGCAGGTCCTTTTTTCCGGTCGCGACGTCGGCGATGAAATAGAAGAAGTCATTCGCCTCGCGCGCGAACCCGAGCGTGTAGAGGCCCCACAGCATGAAGGTGCCGTCGCGGATCCACGTGTATCGGTAATCCCAGTTTCGCTCCCCCCCGATCGTCTCGGGCAGCGAGGTCGTTGGCGCGGCGAGGAGCGCGCCCGTCGGGCTGTAGGTGAGCCCTTTGAGGGTCAGCGCGCTGCGCTGCAAAAAGCTCTGCCACGGATGCTCTGGAAACTCGCCGCGGTTGATCCATTCGCGCCAGAAATCCGCCGTGCGCTCGACGCGCTGAAAAGCCTCTTCGGCGCTCGGCGGCGCCGGGTGCTCGGCCCAGTACTCCTTGCCGGTCGAGTGGCGCGATCGAGGCCATACCAGGGCGGCGTATGCGCGCTCGCCCTGGCGCAACGTCTTGGTTGCATGCGCGCCCGGGCCTTCGAAACCGACGCGAAGGTCGGTGACGAGCCGGACCGGAACCTCGTCCTGGCCGCCGCTCGCGATGGCCTCGTTGTATCCCTGCCCCGCGTACTCCCACTTCGCCGCCGTCTGGCCATAGTCGAAGACCGGCTGGCAGTCCAGGCTCAGCTCGACGCTCCCGACCACGCATCGCGCCGTGCGCAGCAGGATGTGCTCGGCCTCGCTGTCGGATGGCGGCCGGCGATACGTCCCCGAGCGCCGCTGGCTGTGGTACCAGGGCCCGATGCACATGGCGTCGCGCACGATGAGCCAGCCGGTGCGCGTGCGCCACGTCGTCTCGAGCACGAGCGTGCCCGGCAGGTAGCGTCGCCCCGCGGGCACCTGGACGCCCGAGGGTCCGAAGCGGAAGCTGCCGGCGGCACGGTCGAGGATGGCGGCGAAGACGCTCGGGCTGTCGGGTCGCGGAAGGCACATCCACTCCACCCGTCCGCTGGGCGCGATCAGGCAGTTGACCTCGCAGTCCGACAGGAAGGCGTATTCGGCGATAGGCGGGAAAGGGCTGGAGACGCGCGGCCCGGCGGGCTGCGCCTCGGGTTCGAGCGACGGCCCCTTGCCGTCCCCGTTGACCGAGGGGCTGATCGCTTGGCCCAGGTCAGCTTCGCTTGCCTTTCGTGCCACCTTTCCCCATTCGAGAGCTTATGCCGATGACCCGCCGGATGCGCTCGAAAACCTCGTCTGGAGAGCCCATCCCGCTGACGATCTCGACCGGGACGCCCTGCCTCCGGTAGTGGTCGAGCACTACCTCGGTGAGCTTGTGGTACTCGTGCATCCGCTCGGTAATCGCCTCGCGCGTGTCGTCGGGCCGGCCCTCGACCGCGGCCCGATGCAGCAGGCGCTCGACAAGGTCCTTCTCCGGCACGTCCAGCGCCAGGACGCGGTCGACCCGGTGGCCCTCTCCGGCCAGCATCGCGTCCAGCGCCTGCGCCTGGCGCAAGGTGCGCGGAAAACCGTCGAGCAGCACGCCGGCGCCGGTTTCCGCCTCGGGTAGGCGGCTCCGCACGATATCGACGATCAGCTCGTCGGGCACGAGGTCGCCCGCGGCCATGATGCGCCCAGCCTCTGTGCCGACCGGCGTTCCCTTCGCCACCTCGGCGCGAAGGATGTCGCCGGTGGAGAGGTGCTTGAGGCGGAAGTCCTTTTCGATCCTGGCCGCCTGGGTGCCTTTGCCGCTGCCAGGTGGGCCGAAGATGATGCCGATCACGCGAGGCGGATCTTGCGCCGCCTGCGCCACCATGTCTTGGCGTGCTCGGCGAGCAGGGCCTGGATCGCAGGGTCTGGGCCGGTGGGCTCACCCTCCTCGCTCAGCGCCATCCAGCGGCGCGTGACCTCGACGTACAGGTCTGCCTCGGTCCAGCCGGGCAGCTGCTCGAGCACGTTGTGGCGCCGGATGGCTTCGGCGATCGGATGGTAGACGTGGTCGTACCAGCTGGCGGCCGCCTCCTGCAGGGGCACGTCACGGTGCTGCTCGAGGGACAGGAAATAACGGTGCCCGATGATGTGCTGCATGATCTCGTCGTAGCGCCCGAGGCGGCTGCATTCGAGCCGCGCCGCCGGCCGGCTGCGGTGGAGCTGCGTGACCTCCAGGAAGGCCGCATACTCGGCGGCCTTGAGCAGTGCCTCGGCATCGATGTCCGGACCGAGGGGAGCTCGAGTCTTGATGTTGATCACGCGGGCGTTGATCATCGGACGGCCCAGGTTTCGCGCCACGGAGACGCGATGGTGGCCGTCGATCACGTAGTAGTTGTCATCCACCTTGTAGACGTCTATCGGCGGCAGCTCGTCCCCCTCCACCATCGCCTGATAGATGCGCGTCCACCGCTCGCGCATACGGCGGTTGATGGGGAGAAAGCCTGGGTCGAAGTCGCCCGTCTTCACCTCAGGCGCCACCGACCCGAGGATGCGGTCGATCGGAATCTCCTGGACGCCGCCAAAGGAGCGGCCTTCCAGTCCCGCCGCCCGGAGCAAGGGCTCGAGCGATCGCAGTCGCTGGGCGCGTCCGGTCAGGACCGTGAGCAGGCTGCGCCGAAATGCCCGCGCGCGGGCGGAATCGAAATCCTGGATCGCGCGGATGCGCTCAACGCCCATGCGGCGACCCCGGGCTAACGAACGATCGGACTAAAGAAGTGCCTGCTCGCTCTCGGCGTCGAAGAAGTGAAGACTCCTCGTGTCGAGGCCAAGCTTGATGCGGTCGCCCGGCGCCACGCTTATCCGCGGATCGATACGCGCGGTCATCTGGTCGCCCCCAACCGACCCGTAGAGGTACTGGTCGGAACCGAGCCTCTCCACCACGTCCACCTTCATGTCCAGCGTCGGACCACCGTCGGTCACGCGGTCGGTGACCGCTTCCGGCCGGAAACCCAGAGTGCCCTTGGCGGCGCTCACCGGCTTGGGCATCTTGACCTCGAAACCCGACGCCTTCGCCGAGCCGTTATTGACCGTTGCGGGGATGAAGTTCATGGTCGGCGTCCCGATGAAGCCGGCGACGAACAGGTTCGCGGGGTGATCGTAAATATCACCCGGCGTGCCGACCTGCTGCAGGATCCCGGCGTTCATGATCGCGATCCGGTCACCCATCGTCATCGCCTCGACCTGGTCGTGCGTGACATAGATGAACGTGGTCTGGAGGTCGCGGTGCAGCTTCTGCAGCTCGACTCGAGTCTGGCCGCGGAGCTTTGCGTCCAGGTTGGAGAGTGGCTCGTCGAGCAGGAAGACCTTCGGGCTGCGCACGATGGCGCGGCCGAGGGCCACGCGCTGGCGCTGACCGCCCGAGAGGGCTCGCGGCTTGCGCTTCAAGAAGTTGTCGAGACCCAGGATGCGGGACGCGTTGCGTACGCGCTTGTCGATCTCGGACTTCTTCATATGCTGCATCTGCAGCGGGAAGGCCATGTTGTCGTAGACGGTCATGTGCGGGTACAGGGCATATGACTGGAAAACCATGGCGATGTCGCGGTCTTTGGCGGCGATGTTGTTCACCACCCGGTCGCCGATGAGGATCCGACCCTCGCTGATCTGCTCGAGTCCGGCGAGCATGCGAAGCGCGGTCGATTTGCCGCAGCCCGAAGGACCGACCAGGACCATGAACTCCTTGTCCTGGATCTCGACGTTGAAATCCTTCACGACGGTGAGATCCGCCGTGTATCGCTTGACGACGTGGTCGTAAGTTACCGATGCCATTTCTTACCTATTCCCCTTATATCCGAGTGCCACGTGCGCCCTCCAGAGGACAATTCTATTTACCTCCTCTTAATTGGCAAATCGACGTTAGCGAGTCTCGAGGTCGATTTGCGTACCACGAGGCTCGTGCTGAGCGGAGCCGGCGACTCCACCTTCATACCTTTCATACGCTGAATCAGGAGTCGAGCGGCCAGCCGGCCCTTCTCGACGATCGGCTGACGCACCGTCGTCAATGGCGGATTGGTCCAGGCCGACGCCGGCACGTCGTCGAACCCGACCACCGACAGGTCCTCTGGTACCCGGAGGCCCGCGGCCTGGGCGGCCGACATGACGCCGATGGCGGCCATGTCGCTCATGGCGAGCACGGCCGTCGGCCTGCCCTTGCCCTTGGACAGGGACTCGAACGCCCGCGCGCCTGCGGCGACCGAGATGCCCGCCACCGCGGCCACAGGTTCTGGGGCGCCCGCCGAATCCAGCGCTTTACGGTAACCGTTGAGCCTCCTGGTCGCGGTGGGCGTGCTGTCGACCTGGGCGCGGGCCGGTGGCAGGACGAGGATTGCGAAATGCCGGTGCCCGAGCTGCAGTAGGTGCCGAGCCGCCGCCTGGGCGCCACCTTCGTCGTCGATGTTGACCGCGGGATGGGAAGGCGAGGTGTCGGAATCCACTAGCACGGTCGGGATGCCGATGCGATCGAGCACCTCGAGCGCCCGGTCGTCGGGAGACAGGCCCAGGCTGATGAACCCGTCCACGGAAGCTTGCCGGATCGCTCCTTCGAGAGAGCCGTCGAGAGGCGGCACCAGGAGCAAGGTCAGGTCGTGCTCCTCGCACTGCTCGCCGAGACCCTGGATGAGCTCGCTGACGAACGGGTTGGCGAAGACCGTCGAAAGGCGCTGCGGGATGAGCAGGCCAATCGTCCCGCTGCGCCGCATCGACAGGGCGCGCGCGGCGGGATGCGGCGTATAACCGAGGTCCTCGGCGACCCCCAGCACGCGTTCCAGCGTGGCGTGGCCCAACCGCTCCGGGTTGTTGAAGGCGAACGAAACGGCGGTCTTGGACACGCCCGCCGCCGTCGCCACGTCAGCGATTGTGACCCGGGACACCCAGCCAGGCTCCTGCCATGAGCACGATCCCCCCAGCTCTAAAACCGTTTTAGTAAAGCGGTTTAACGGCGATCGTATGCGCTCTCGGGCGACCTGTCAAGAGTGATTCTTGAGCTGGCCCCCTTTTGGTTTTTGGGTCGCGGCGCGAATACGTTCCGGTTCGACTTTGGGGACGCGGTCGAAGGTCAGCAGGCCGTTCGTCTCCTGCTCGACGTCGGTCAGCTGCGTGTAGCAGAAACCCTCGACCGGACCTGGTTGCATCAAGCCGTCGATCAGGCCCGCGTAGACCTCCAGAAATTGGTCAGCGTCTCGCACGTCGGAATAGCCCCACCCGCCGGAGCCCGAAACCCGAAGCCCTCCGAACTCCGTCACGAGCACCGGCTCGCCGCGATAGCCAAAACCAGGGTCGTAAGGCGCGTGGTCGCCGGCGTGCCCCTGAAGGGCGGCTTCAACCGACCGGTAGTTCCTGGCCAGTTCGGCCGGCGGGGAGTAATCGTGCAGGGTGCACATGTCGGTGAGGGCATGCTCCCAGCCGTCGTTCGAAGAGACGGGCCGCGTGCCATCGAGCTCATGCGTGAGCTTGTAGAGACGGACCAGGAAGTTGGAGCGAACCGACGGATCGATGTTCTGGAGCCCGAAGCTCTCATTGGCCGGCACCCATGCCACCACCGAGGGATGGTCTCGATGCTCGCGCACCACTTCGGTCCATTCGGCGATGAGCCTGCGCTCAGCCTCGGCCGAGTGCTCGTGAAAGCTCGGCATTTCCGACCAGCAAAGGAAGCCCAGGCGGTCCGCCCAGTAGAGCCAGCGCGGATCCTCGACCTTCTGGTGCTTGCGCGCCCCGTTGAAGCCAAGCGATCGCGCCAGCTCGATGTCCACCCGGAGGGCATCGTCGGTCGGCGCGGTCAAGAGACCTCCGGGAAAGTAGCCCTGGTCCAGGACCAGCCTCTGGGTGAAGGGCTCGCCGTTCAGGTGGAACCGGCCGTCGATGGTCTCCACCGTGCGCAGCCCGAAATAGCTCTCCAGGCGATCCACGGTTCTGCCTTCCCGGTCGACGAGCCTTGCTTCCAGGTCGTACAGCGCCGGCGAGTCAGGGTGCCAGGGGACGACGTGCTCGAGCTGCATCCGACCACGGTCCTGTCCCGACCAGCGTCCGGCGACCTGCCCCTCCAGGGTCGCGATGATCTCGACCTCGCCATCCGCTTCGACCTCGACATCGACGGCACCTGACTGGAGGTCGGGCCGGGTCCGGAGCCCGCGGATGTGGCGCAGCGGCAGCGGCTCGAGCCACACCGTCTGCCAGATCCCCGTCGTCGGTGTGTAGAAGATCGACTCGGGGACTGCCTTCCAGTACTGCTTGCCGCGCGGGATCGTCTGGTCGGCGAGGGGATCCTCGGCCCGGACGACCAGCACGTTGTCGCGCGCGCGCAGGGCCGCGGTGATTTCGGCGCTGAAGGGCGTGTGGCCGCCTTCATGACGGGCGACCTCGACGTCGTTGACCCACACGGTCGCCCGGTAATCGACCGCGCCGAAATGTAGGACGACAGCCTCGGCCGCGGGCGCATCGAACCTGCGCCGGTACCAGACCACGTCGCCTGGCGGCTCGCCGATGCCAGAGAGCTCGGACTCGGCGCAGAAGGGAACCACGATGCTGCGGTCGAAGGTTGGGTCGGGGCCGGCGCCGAACGCCCACTCCCCGTTCAGGGTGACCCATGCCGCCCGCCGGAGGGCTGGCCGGGGATACTCAGGTCGGGGCCCCATGACCGTCGCAAAACCTCCAAGGGGCGAACGTTCGCTTCCCGCGCATAATACCGGGAGCGTGAGTGCGCGGAGGGCGACGCGGCACGTTTCGGTCAAGGACGTGGCGGCGCGGTCCGGGGTCAGCTTTCAGACCACGAGCAAGGTCCTGAACGGCGGAGGCTCGGTGTCGGAGGTCACCCGGGCCCGCATCCTGCAGGCGGCGAGCGACCTTGGCTACGTCCCCAACCTGCAGGCGCGCAGCCTGGTCATGCAGCGGACCCAAACCGTCGGCGTGATCACGAGCGATTTCAGCGACCACAACCTCGGCCGCTTCATCGTGGGCGCCGAGCAAGAAGCACGGCGTCAGGGCTACAGCGTGGTCATGACGAGCATCGAGCCGGAGGGGTCAGGGACGGAGTACGCGCTCCCGGCGATGATGGAGAGGCGGGTCGACGGAATCCTCCTAGCGGCGCCGCAGATGGAGCAGGACGAGGCGCTCGCCCATGTGCTGGACCGAAGCCTGCCTGTCGTGAGCCTCCACGACGTGCCCGGGGGCGGCGTATCGACAGTCGGCTCCGACGACGAGCTGATCGGATTGCTGGCGACCCACCACCTGGTTGAGAGGGGCCATCGGGCGATCGCGACCGTGATCGGCGAGCGGGGCAGGGGCATCACCGAGAGCCGGCTTCGCGGGTACCGCAGGGCCCTCGAAGACGCTGGTTTGCGCTTCGACGCCGAGCTGGTCGAAGAAGGCGGCTGGCAGATCGCCGCCGCCGCGAGCGCGACCATGCGCTTGTTCGAGAGACGTGGCGATATCAGCGCGGTCTTCGCGCAGAGCGACACCATGGCGGTCGGGGTGCTCAGCGCCCTGCGCCAGCTCCACAAGCAGGTGCCCGCAGACTGCGCGGTGGTCGGCTGTGACGACATCGACATGGCGCCGCACACGGTGCCGCCGCTGACGACGATCCATGTCCCTTTCTATGAAACCGGCGCCGAGGCGATGCGACTGCTGCTCACCATGATCACCACAGGCTCAGTTTCGCCGAGCAAGGTCGTCCTCCCCGTGCACCTCATCGTCCGCGCCTCGAGCGGCTAGATTCCGCATTTCTGACGCCCCCCAATCCCCGGATAGTCCGGACTATCGAGAACTTGCCGCCGTCCGATGCACGGACAGTCCGGACTATCCGGCGAATCCCGACGCCTTTCTGACGCCGGCCGTGCGGAATGGGGTTAAGGAAGGTCAAGCGACGATACGTTTCCTTCATCATTCTCCGCCGTGGCTCCGCTTCGTCTGCTCCAGGTCGGACTCGGTCCGCACGGCCGCAACTGGGCGCGACAGGTGGTTCCTCAGATCGAAGAAGTCGAGCTGGTGGCGTATGTCGACAAAGACCCGTACGCGCTCGACGCGCTGCGCGAAGAGTCGAAGGTGGCCCCTGCGCTGTGCTTCGAATCGCTGAAAGAAGCGATCGCAGCCACCCAGCCGGAAGCAGTCCTCAACACGACAGCGCTCGCGGCGCACGTCCCGCTGACGACGGCCGCGCTCGACGCCGGCCTCCACGTGCTGGTCGAGAAGCCTTTCGCGCCGAGTGTGGCCCTGGCGGAGCAGCTGGTGGAAGCGGCGAGGGTGCGAGGAGTGGTGCTCATGGTCAGCCAGAACTACCGCTACTTCCCCGCTCCGCGCGCGATCGCCACGATGGTCCACGAGTCCGCGCTGGGCAGGCTGTTCGAGATCTCCATCGACTTTCGCCGCTATTCGACAGCGGGCCCGAACGGTCGAGGCCGGCACCACCTCGAGGAGCAGCCGCTGCTCGTCGACATGTCGATCCACCATTTCGACCTCCTTCGTCTCATCCTCAGCCGCGAGCCGCACCGCATCTTCTGTGAGGCGTGGAATCCGGAGTGGACTTCGTTCAGTGGGCCGTCGGTCGCGGTCGCCTCGATCGTCTTCGAGGGCGGCGTGGTGGTCAGCTATCGCGGGAGCTGGATCAGCGCCGCGCCTGTCACCCCATGGGCCGGCGAATGGAGGATGGAGTTCGAAAACGGCGAGGTGACGTGGACGAGCGCCGCTGACAGCGATTCGACTCAAGACAACGTCGTGGTGCGGCCGAGGGGCGGTGAGCCCCGGACGGTGGCGCTCACCCCGATGCAGCGAACGGGCGGGTTTGGAACGCTGACCGAGTTCGCGGCGGCAATCCGGGCCGGCCGCGAGCCCGAAACGTCAGGACGCCACAACCTGGGCACCATGGCGCTCATGGAGGCCGCGGTCGAGTCAGCCTCTAGGCGTGAGCCTGTGACGATCCGTCGCACCGGGGAGATCACCGGCGTCATCAACGCGATTTGATGCCGGGCCGCGGCCCGGTGCGCGTCACCGTCTGGAACGAGAACGTCCACGAGCAACGCGAGAAATCCGTCAAGCAAATTTATCCCGACGGCATGCACGCGCCCATCGCCGACGGCATCCGCCGCGAGCTCGGCCCGGACGTCAGCGTTCGAGTGGCGACGCTTGCCGAGCCCGAGCACGGTCTCACCGACAAGGTGCTGGGCGAAACCGACGTGCTGACCTGGTGGGGCCACGCCGCGCACGACCAGGTCAACGACGAAGTCGTTGACCGTGTCCACGCTCGTGTCCTCGCCGGGATGGGCCTGGTCGCCCTCCACTCAGCCCACAAGTCGAAGATCTTCATGCGCTTGATGGGGACGACGTGCAACCTGCGCTGGCGGTCCGACCCGGGTGGCGAGCGCGAGGTCATCTGGACTGTGAACCCCAGTCACCCCGTCGCGGCAGGCGTGCCGCAGCCGATCGTCATCCCGCATCAGGAGATGTACGGCGAGTTCTTCGACATCCCACAGCCAGACGACCTCGTCTTCATCAGCTCGTTCGAGGGCGGGGAGGTCTTCCGCGGAGGCTGCTGTTACACCCGCGGGCTCGGTCGCGTCTTTTACTTCGGCCCCGGAGACCAGGAGTTTCCCGTGTATCACCAGCCCGAGGTGCAGCGCGTGATCGCGAACGCTGTGGCCTGGTGCGGCGGAGTGGCGACCGCCAACGATGAGCCGACCACACGGACGGGCAACGCTCAGCGAAACTGGTACCTCGATGGAGATTGAGGCCTCTTAACGAGATCGGGGCGGCCGTGGTCGGGACCGGTTTCATCGGCGTTGTTCACGTCGAGGCGCTGCGGCGCCTGGGCGTCCAGGTGCACGGCGTGGTGGGCTCAAGCCACGACCGCGCCGCTGCACGCTCGCGCGAGCTTGGACTGCCACGTGCCTACGAGAGTTTCGAAGCGATGCTCGCCGACCCGCGGGTGGACGTCGTCCATGTCACCTCACCCAACCACCTCCATCACCAGCACGCAAGCGCTGCGCTGACCGCCTACAAGCACGTCGTCTGCGAGAAGCCACTGGCGATGACGCCCGCGGAGTCGGCCGAGCTGCTGCACGTCGCGGAGCAGAGTGGGCGCGTGCATGCGGTCAACTTCAACCTGCGTTTCTATCCGATCTGCCAGCACGTGCATGGGCTGATCCGAGAAGGCGGGCTGGGCGACGTGCGCCTCGTCACCGGCCGCTACCTGCAGGACTGGCTGCTGCTGGACACCGACTGGAACTGGCGCCTCGACCCGAAGCTGGGCGGCGACCTGCGCGCTGTGGCCGACATCGGCTCGCACTGGATGGACCTCACGTCGTTTCTCGTGGGAAAGCGCATCACGGAGGTGATGGCCGACCTGGCGACGTTCATCAAGACCCGGTACGAGCCGGCGGGACCTGTGGCGACTTTCGCGACGGAGCGAGCGGCCAAGACCGTGGCCCGCGAGATCTCGACCGAAGACAGCGCCACGATCTTGCTTCACTACGAGGATGGAGCGCGCGGCGCCTTGACCGTCTCGCAGATCAGCCCCGGCCGCAAGAACTCGCTCGCATTCGAGATCGACGGTTCGAGCGCGGCCGCGGCATGGGACGCAGAGCATCCGGATGACCTTTGGATCGGTCACCGCGGCCGGCCCAACGAACTCCTGATGCGCGACCCGGCGATTCTCAACCAAGAAGGACGCCGCGCCACCGGCCTGCCCGGCGGCCACGCCGAAGGGTACGCCGACACTTTCAAGGCCCTGTACGCGGCGGTTTACGGCGCCATCGCCGAGGGCAAGCCCGGCGCCGGCTACCCGACCTTTGCCGACGGCCACGACGAGATGCTCGTCTGCGACGCCGTCGCGCGGAGTTCGCGCGAACGCCGGTGGGTTGAGGTTGCCAGACAGAAGGAAAGCCCAGTGCGCTTGGGGTCGCGGTGAAGCTCGGCCTGCTGACCGCGGCGTTCCCCGACCTCACCCTCGAGCAGGTCGCGCACTGGGCCCACGAGAACGGGTTCCAAGCGCTCGAGATCGCATGCTGGCCCTCGGGCCGCGGTGAGCGGCGGCGTTACGCCGGCGTGTCGCACATCGACGTCGAGGACTTCGACCCCAAGGCGGTCCGCCAGCTGCTTCGGAAGCACGACCTCGAGATCTCGGCGCTCGCCTACTACCCGAACAATCTCGATCCCGACGACGAAGCAAGGAGAATCGCGAACGATCACCTGCGCCGCGTGATCGAAGCCGCGCAGCGTCTCGAGGTCGGCATCGTCGGCACGTTCGTCGGCCGCGACCAGCACCTCTCCGTTGACGTCAACCTCGAGGACTTCACGCGGGTGTGGCCTCCGATTGTGCGTTTCGCACGCGAGCACGACGTGAAGGTCGCGATCGAGAACTGCCCGATGATCTTCTCCTCCGACGAGTGGCCCGGCGGCCGCAACCTCGCCTACTCGCCGGCGATCTGGCGCCGCATGTTCGAGATCGTCCCGGACGACAACTTCGGGCTGAACCTCGATCCGTCGCACCTGGTGTGGCAGTTCATCGACTACACGCGCGCCGTCCGCGATTTCAGCTCCCGCATCTTCCACGTGCACGCCAAGGACATGGAGGTCGACCGCGAAGGCCTCTACGAGCAGGGAGTGATGTCGCTCGGCGTCGGCTGGCAGGTGCCGCGCCTGCCGGGGCTGGGCGAGGTCCGCTGGGACAGGTTCATCAGCGCCCTGTACGCGATCGGCTACGACTGGGTGGTGTCAGTCGAGCACGAAGACCGCAAGTTCGAAGGCAGTCTCGAGCTGGTGCAGCGCGGATTCCTGATCGCGCGCAACGCGCTGCGGCCGCTCATCGTCTAGCCACGCGGTTCGGCTTCCCCCTCGGATAGTCCGGACTATCCGGGGTTCTCGCAGTCTAAATCCTCGGTTAGTCCGGACTATCCGGGATTGGAGGAGGCGCGGTTCGCCAGCCAGAAGGCGGTCGACATCCCGACCGCGACCGTCGCCAGCACCGCCGGCGCCCACCGCACACCGAACCCCGCGATGACCAGTCCGATCGCGCCCGGTCCCGCGATGCCGCCGATCGAGACAGCGGGGAATAACCAGGACGTGGCCCTCGAGTCGCCAGGCCGAAGCTTGGCGAGCCAGACGATGCCGGTCGGAAAGATCGGCGCGATGGCGAGCCCCGTCACGATGTAGGCCCACGGGGCGAGCGCTCCGATCGACGCCGCCAGCAGCGACAGCGTGGCGACGGCGGACCCGGCGATGACGACCGCCCCGTCTGGAATCGCGGCGGGCATCAGCGTCATCAACACACGACCGGTGACCAGCGCCAGGAAGAAGCCGGAGGTCAGTGTCGCGGCTTGCGCGGACGCGAGGCCGACCGACTCGAGATGCGACGTCATCCAGCCCCCAGTCCCTGTCTCGATGCCGACGTACAGCGCGAACGCGCAGACAAAGATGAGCACCAGGAGGCCAGGGCGACCCGGTGAGCCCGTGGCGACAGGGAGTCGCCCCGAGATGCGAGCGTGGCCGGGGATGAGCACCAGGGCGACCGCCGCCCCGCCCAGGAACAACAGGGTGAAGTGGCCGGCCGCGTATGCCGCGACGACGATAGGGCCGCCCACCGCCCCCGCAGAGTAAGCGCTGTTCAGCGCGCTCAGCAGCGCCGCCCGGCGCCGCCCCTCGCTGTAGGCGACGAGCTGGTTCTGGGCGATGACAAGGGCCCCGAAACCAAGCCCGAGCAGGAAGACCGCGCCGAGGAAGGCAGGCCACGTCGGGGCGACTGACACGGCGAGGCATCCCAGGCCGGCGAGCGCGGTGGCGGCGATGACAGTCGATCGCGCGGGCGTCTTCTGCATCGCCCGCATCGCGACCAGCACGCCCACCAACGCCCCGGCGAAATGCACGCTGATGGTCGCTCCGGCAACGGGCAGGCTCACCGCGAAGCGGCGCGTCAGGTGCTCCAGCAGCGGTCCGTAGGCCCCGACCACGAGCCCCATGAGCAGGAACGTCCCGCCGATCGAGACGATCGCCCTCCTGTCAAGGAACACGCGGTCCGGACGCATACTGGATTCGATCAACGATCAGCCTCGGGACGACGACATCGGACAACATGCGGGATGGGGTGCCGGCGAGGATCTGGACGCGCCACCGGTCGAGGAGCGCACGGGGCCGGCACTCGCGCCGTTTCTTCGGTATAGGGGAGGAGACAGGGCATGGCGCCTTGCCCTCGGATGCCTCTGGCTGCCCGCCATCGTCGTGGTGATCACCATCGAGGATTGGCTCCACGTTCCCCAGAACGTGCAGTGGATCTCGCTGGGTGTCGTTTTCGTGGTGTTCAACCTGGTCGCGTTCGTACCGGACTCCAGGAGGCGCTAGGGCTCGATCGCCTGGCGGTACCGAGGTGACCCCACCGGCCCGTTGAGGAGCGGATCGCTGGTTTCCCGCATCCAGGACCACAGGCGCCCGCTGAGCTCGCGCTCGATTTTCGCAACCTCGGGCCGCCCCGCCAGGTTGGTCATCTCAAGCGGGTCGGTTTCGAGGTCGTATAGCTCGGTGATGCTTGACCTGTCCCGCGAGTACCGGCTGGGGTCGGAGCGGAAGATCGGGCCCGCCTGGATGTCGGCGGGCACCTCGACGGCGAACGCCGTCTCGAAGTTCCGGATGTATTTGTAGCGGTCCGTGCGGATGCATCGCATCGGGTCGTAGTAGCTGTGAAACGTCTTCTCGGCGAAGACCTCGCCGCGCCCAGGTCCGAAGAGCGGCTGTCCCTGGACGCCGGCGGGCACGGGAAGTCCGCATGACTCGAGGAGGGTGGGCAGCACGTCGATGTTGCTGGCGAGCTGGGACCCGGTGACGCCGGCCCCCAAACCTCCCGCAGGCCATCGCACCAGCAGCGCCACCTCGAGACCAGGGTCGTAGAGCGTGCACTTGGCGCGCGGCATCGCCAGCCCGTGGTCGGTGGTGAACACGACCATGGCGCCATCCGCGCGGCCCGCGTGGTCGAGCGCCAAGAGCACGCGACCGACGGCGGCGTCCATGGTCGCGATGGTCTGCTCGACCGCCGTCATCTCTTCGACCGACTCCGGACCGTCGGGCAGGTAGCCGGGGACCACCAGACCCCTGGGCGTCTCACCCGCGGGCGGATACGGGCGGTGGGTCTCATCGAAGTTGATCTCGAGATAGAGGCGCTGATCCTGTCCTTTCTGCGCGAGCACCTTCTCGAAGTCCGCGATCGCGTGGACTGCTTGGAAACCGAGGCCCTCAGGGTGCGACG
>VBGP01000130.1 GCA_005880795.1 Chloroflexota bacterium
ACATCACAAGGGCCGCGCCCACCGTGAAGTCAACATCGCCCGGCAGCGGTGCGAGGTTGCGTGCCTCGACGGCTACATACTCCGCCAGCGTGCCGTCGCGAGTCCAGTCCGTGAGGCCGAACACCCGCTGCCCCACCGACAGTCCCGTCGTTCCATAGCTGAGGGCGGTGAGCACTCCGGCCAGCTCGTGGCCGGGGATCGAAGGCGTGCGGTCACGGCCTAGGCGGTCGATCCAGGTCGAGGGCCACGACAGCTCATTCCCGGTGAATCCCGACGCATGAACCTGAACAACGACATCGCCGTAGTTCGCGCCCGAGAGGCTGGCGAGCGACGCCCCCTGTGGCTCGGGCCGCTCCACTAACTTCATCCCGGCCGTTCCCGCAGCCTGATCCGTCACCACAATCGCCCTCATCGGTCACCTCCCCGTGTTGAGTTCGTGCCTGTAAGGTAGCCGATGATTTCCTGCGGCGACCAACCGCAGACGGTTAGTTCACTCTGCGGCCGACTCCCCGCATCGACGACCAGCGTCCCGGGCCGGCTGTCCTTGCCACGTGGGACGCAGACCTCCACTTGTTCACGTACGACTGGGTGAACCGCTTCGTCGATAGAGGCAGCCGACCCATCGCCAAGTGAGCTCGGGGCCATCAGCGATAGTCACAACCATTCAGACGTGCTCTCGTTCGGGCCGGCTTGCCTACATGGTTACTACATTCGGCGAGGCGGGCTCACGCTAGACGCAAAGATCGATGTCAGATTCGTATTCGACAAATGGTCGGGGGCCCGGGATTTGAACCCGGGGCCTCACGGTCCCGAACCGTGCGCGCTGCCAAACTGCGCCAGCCCCCGACGTCGCGCTCTTAGGAACCCGGTGATTCTACCGGCCGGTCGGCTTTCTCCTGAGTGCCGGACCTTGCCGCCCGCAGCCGCTGCCGGACGAACACGCTCAAAACCAGGAGCAATACGATCGCTCCCCACGCGAAGTAGAGATAACTGTGCGCCCGCAGCAGGTCGGCCAATCGCGGTCCGAACTTGATCCCGATGATCAGCACCACGCCGGCCCAGATCGCCGTGGACACCGCCACGCTCGGGGCGAAAAGTCGGTAGGGGACTCGGAACACCCCGCAGGCCACCGTGATCGGAATCCGGAAGCCAGGGATGTGCCGGCCGAAGATGATCGCCAGCACGCCGTAGCGCTTGAACCACCGCTCCGCCTTGGCCAGGCGCTCCGGGCTCAGGTGAACGTACTCCGCTAACTGGCTCTCGGCCAGACGGCGGCCGTACTTCCGAGAAATCAGAAAGAGGTTGGTAGCCCCCAGCACGACGGCCACGATGAGGCCCAGCCACGCCGCGATCCAGGCCGCGAGGTTGTGCGGCACGTGGATGCCCACGTACATCACGAACACGTCGCCGGGCGCAGGGAGCGGCACGCCAGACTCCTCGATGTACAGGAGGGCGAATCCTGCCAGGAAGCTGTTGTGGCGCATGAAGTCCCGCACCGCTTGGTTGCTGACCCGGAAGACCTCCGGCAAGTCGCCATACAGGACGGCCAATACGATGGCGGTGGCCAACACGATCAGGGCCGCCGCCCCGATCTGCAGCGCGCGGCCGGTGCGCAGCGAGTTCAGGAGCCGCTGCCGGCTCGAAACAGGAACCTCCGCGCTGCTCATGGGAAACCGACCACTTTACAGAAACGAATTGTGACTACCGGGGGATCGAGTCGACTACGGTCTTGACCTCCATCAGGGTGGCGGTGGCGTCGGCGACCCGCGAGTGGTCGTCGCTGTTCTCGATGAAAGCGCTCACGTAGACCAAGCTGCGGCGCACTCTCTCAATCGTGCCGATGATCCGCACTTTCTCCCCCAGCTTCAGGGGGCGGCGGTAGCTCACCTGAAGCCGGCCTGTGACGCCCGGGTGCCCCGCATGCCACGCCGCCCAACCCACCGCCTCGTCCAGCATCAGCGCCACCACACCGCCATGCGCCATGCCGGCCCAGCTCTGGAACCGCTCGGGGACCTGGTAGGAGGCGACCGACCCGCCCGGCCCCGGCTCGAACTTCAGCCGCAGGCCGTCCATGTTCAGCTGGCCACAGCCGAAGCAGTGGCCGTCGAAATGGACCTCCATCGCGATCAGCCCCGGCAGTTCCAGCTGCCCGCGATGTGCTCGGCTCCCCGCTTGCCCGATATCGCGTTGGTCAAGAAGGCGTCGATCGTGCCCGACTGCTGATTCCGCGTCATTGTGAAAGTGACCTTGTCCGCCGCGAGGCTGGCCGCAGCATCGGCGTCCTGGTTCAGCCAGGCCTTGGAGTTGTCAGGCGCCTGCAGCGACATCTTCACGTCCTTCTCCAGGTAGGTCCCAGGGCCGCGAAAGTTTTCGATCACGATGTTCAGCTGCCACTCGTCCCCGCTCGAGTCGACGCTGGCGTAGAAGCTGTCCGACCAAGTGTCTCCGCTGCGGGCCTTCGCTCCGGAGCAGAAGGTCTGCTGAGTGCCCTGGTCGGGCACGATTGAGGTGATCTGACCCGGCACGTCGCCGGTGAGCGTCAGGTTCTGGTTCCAGTTTCCCTGCGCAAGGACCGGCGAAGGCGATGGCCCCACCTTGACGCTTGTCTGGTTGCAGGCTGCGAGGACGAAGAGGGCGACGATGCCCACCAACCGGAGCATGTGGTCGAATGTTAGCCGTGGCCGCCGGCTCCGAGCACGTAACCAGAGCCATGCGATCGCTCGAGGCGCTGTTCTTGATCGGAGTCGAAGGCGTCACGGAGGTCTGGCTCGTCCGCCACGCCGACTGCTACCACCAGATGACCGAGGCTGAGGATCCGCCGCTCAGCGCGATGGGGCGCGAGCAGGCACAACGCCTCGCCGAGCGTGTGAAGCGCGTGAAAACCGCTGCGGTGTATTCAAGTCCCCTCCGCCGCGCCATGGAAACCGCTCGTGTGATCACAGAGGACTTCCGCGTCGATCAACGGCTCGTCGAGATGGCGCTGACGATCTCCGAAGAGGGGACGCTTGATTTCCAGGAAACATCTGAATCGGCTTCGGCTCGAATGCGCGGCGTCATCGAAGACGTGGTCCGCGAGCACGAGGGCGAGCGCGTGGTCCTCATCTGCCACGCGGCTTCGATCCTCGCCTGCCTCACCGATGTCATGCGGTTGGAACCTGGCAGCCTTCGCCTGCTGCCTTACTACACGAGCATCAGCACTGTTCGCGTGCTCGGTGAGCGGCGCATGGTCGGTTCATTGGGGGATACGGCGCATCTCGAATGAACAGGTTTGATTCCTCCCCTCCGGCGCTTCGCGCCACCTCCCCATAAATGGGGAGGAGCATATGCCCATGAATCGGGAGGATCCAATCCGCACCGACCTCGAGGCTGTGCTCGGTCAGCGCGTAACGAGCATCGAGCCGATCCCCGAGGGTCATTCCGGTTTCACGTATTTCGTCGCAACTGAAACGGAGAAGTACGTGCTGCGCCTGCCGCCACCCAACGCCCGCATCGCCGGCACGGCGGACGTGATGCGGCAGGGACGCATCATGGCGGCGCTGCACGATGCGGGCCTCCCCACTCCGGCGGTCCCGATCATCTGCTCCGACCCTATCGTCGACGGCCGGCCCTTCGTTCTGATGGAGCGCGTCGACGGCCTTCGCATCGAACCAACGGCGGAGCGAGAGAAACCGCTCGACATCGCGACGGCGGCGATCGATGTCTTGAAAAAGCTGCAGGCGCTCCCGCTCGACAAGACGGGGATCGGCGACGAAGATCCGATCAGCCTGCAGGTCGAGATGATGCGTTGGGCGATGTTGATGCAGCGCGCGCCCGAAGAGCTGACCACGCGCGCCGGTGAGCTCGGCGGCCTGCTGGCCGCGCAGGTCCCGGTGGTGCGCGGGCCGACGCTTGTCCACGGCGACTACCACTACGGCAACATGCTTTTCCGCGGTCACGAGGTCGCGGCCATCCTCGACTGGGAGATTGCCGAAATCGGGCAGCCCCTGCTCGACCTCGGCTGTTTGTGCATCGTGGCCATCCGGCGCCAGTACCAGGGCGCGCCCAACCCGGGCGGTGCGATCAGTGTCTCGGTGGACCAGCTGTTCGGGGTCTACGGCGTCGAGGCGGACGAGATGCGCTGGTACGCGGCGATGAGCCTCTACAAGTACGCGGCGATCTTTGGCTACAACCTGATGCTCCACCGCCGCGGCAGGAGGCCGGACCCCATGTACGAAGGGTTGACGGATACGATCGTCGGCATGATCGATGAGGGGATAGCGCTGCTGTGACCTGGGACTTCTCGACCGAACCCGAGTTCGAGAAAAAGCTCGAATGGATGCGCCGGTTCATGCACGACGAGGTGTACCCGCTCGAGGTCCTGGAGGTGGACGAGCGGGGGTTCATGCGCGCAGTCCGCCCGCTCCAGGAGGAGGTCAAGCGGCAGAAGCTGTGGGCCACGCACCTGCCTCCCGAGCTGGGCGGCCAGGGCTACGGACAGGTGAAGCTCGGGCTGATGCACGAGATCGAGGGCGCCTCGGTCTGGGGACCGATCGTCTTCGGCAACCAGGCGCCCGACTCCGGCAACTCGGAGATCCTGGCCCACTTCGGGACCGAGGAGCAGAAGAAGCGCTGGCTCCAGCCGCTGCTCGACGGCAAGATCCGCTCCGCGTTCTCGATGACCGAGCCCGACACGGCGGGCTCAGACCCGACCCTGCTCAAGACCACCGCGGAGCTGAAGGGCGCCGAGTGGGTCATCAACGGACACAAGTGGTTCACGTCGAACGGCATGATCGCGGACTTCCTGATCGCCATGGTCGTGACTGAGCCGGACGCCGATGCGTACGAGCGGGCTTCGATGATCATCGTGCCGGCCGACGCAGCGGGTCTGAAGAAGGTGCGCAACATCCCGACGCTCGCCGGCGAGCACGAGCGGTTCGGCTACGGCCACGCCGAAATCCTTTACGAGAACGTGCGCGTGCCCGCCGCCAACGTGCTGGGCGAACGCGGGCAGGGCTTCCTGATCGCGCAGGCTCGGCTTGGACCTGGTCGCATCCACCACTGCATGCGCTGGCTCGGCCAGGCGCGGCGCGCTTTCGACATGCTGTGCGAGCGCGCGCTGCAGCGCGAGTCCTTCGGCAAGAAGCTGGCCAGCCACCAGACGGTGCAGAACTGGATCGCCGACTCCGCGGCCGAGATGCAGGCCGCGCGCCTGATGACTCTGCACGCGGCCTGGGTGATCGATACGGAGGGTGCCTCGGCCGCGCGCAAAGAGATCTCGCTGATCAAGTTCTATGGAGCAAAGGTGCTGCACGATGTGATCGACCGCGCGATCCAGATCCACGGCTCGCTCGGGTACTCGGCCGACCTGCCCCTCGAGGAGATGTACCGGCACGCGCGCGCGGCGCGGATCTATGACGGGCCGGACGAGGTCCATCGCGTGTCGGTGGCGCGGCAGATCCTGGCGGGCTACAGGCCGCCTGAAGGGATGTGGCCGCGGGAGCATGTCCCGACCCGGCGCGAGGCGGCGCGGCGCAAGTTCGCCGCCCTGCTCGAAGCCGCGACAACCGATGCCTGACCTTCCCGACTATGCGCTGACCGCTCGCACGCACTGGACGAAGTCCAACGCCGAGTTCACCGCCGGAACAGCACGCGACAGGTGGTCTCGAGATGAGATCGCATGGGGTGTGTGGAAAACGCCCGAGTCAGAGATCGGCATTCTTCCCGATCTCCACGGGCTCGACGTCATCGAGCTCGGTTGCGGCACCGCGTACTTCGGCGCGTGGCTGAAGAAGCACGGCGCCCGGCGGGTGGTGGGCATCGATATCACCCCGGCGCAGCTCGATACCGCGCGAGCGATGAATGAGGAGTTCGGCCTGGGTCTGGAGTTCATCGAGGCGAATGCCGAGGACGTGCCTCTTCCCGACGCGTCGTTCGATGTGGCCTTCTCGGAATACGGCGCCTCGATCTGGTGTGACCAGTACCGCTGGATCCCCGAGGCCGCACGGCTTTTGCGGCCTGGCGGCGAGCTGATCTTCATGCGCAACACCGACCTCGAGATGGTGTGCTCACCCGACGAGGAGAGGGTCGCCGAGCGCTTGATGCGGCCGCTGAAGGGAATGCACCGCCTCGACTGGTTCTCCGAAGGCGAGCAGGCGACTGAATTTCACCTCAGCGCTTCAGAGCTGTTCCAGCTTCTGCGGCGCACCGGCTTTGACGTCCTGGACTATCGCCAGCTGTACGCGACAGAAGACTCGGTCGACCACCCGCACTACAACTTCGTGCCGGCAGCGTGGGCGAGGCAGTGGCCGTCGGAAGAGATCTGGCGAGCCCGCAAACGCTAGGAAGCGCGGGTCTCCCCACCCCCTCCGTGCCCCGCAGGGGCGCGGCCCCCGGCGAGCGGGGAGGTGAAGAGGCGGTCCCAGTCCGAGTACTGGCCGTTGACGTGGATGATCCGCTTCAGCCCAGCTTGCTCGAGCAGGCTTGCGGCGATGCCCGCGCGATAACCCGAGGCGCAGTGCACCGCGACCGGCGCGTCGTGGGGGATCTCGCTGGCGCGATGCGGCACGTCCGGCACGTACATGTGCACCGCTCCGGGCACATGCCCGGCCACCCACTCGTGCTCGTCGCGCGCGTCGACCACCGTCATCGGCTCGGCGCTGAGCACCCACTGCGCCATGTCCTCGACGTCGACCGTCTCGAAGGTGGACAGCTCACGTCCACTCGACCGCCAGGCGTCCATCCCGCCGTCGAGCGCGCCGGCGATCCCATCGAAGCCGATCCGCAGGAGCTGGCGGTGTGCCGTGGCGTGGTGGGCATCGGTTCCGCCGGCCAGGATGATGGGACGGCCGCGCGCGATCAGCCAGCCCACCCACGCGCTGACCGGGCCGTCAATCCCGATGCTGTAGCTGCCTGGGATGTGTCCGCCATCGTAGTCGCGGCCCACCCGGACATCGACCACGGCCGCGCCTTCGTCCATCATGCGTGCCACCTCATCTGGGGTGAGCCTGGTCAGCTTGGGCAGCGTCGGCCCGATCAGCGGCGCTCCTCCCCGGTTGACCGCTGACATGTCGCGGTAGTACGTCGGATAGCGGTGCTGGTTGAGCACGCGCGAGAGAAACGGCATCACCTCGGTCGTCTGGAAGAAAGGATTCGTCTTGCGTTCGTGGCCAAGCGTGGTCTCGTGGCCGCTGCGACCGCCGGTACCGCAGAAGGAGCCGCCCCCGTGGGTCGGAAACACGCGGATCTCATCCGGCAATCCGCGCAGGCGTACCTGCAGCGTGCTCAGTGCCTCGAGCGCGAGGTGCACGGCAAGATGCGGCCCGAAGAGGTCGGTGCGCGCGATGGCGCCGAGCATCACGGCCCCGCCTGAGAACAGCGCGCGCGGCCGCCCGCCCTCGCTCAGCAGGTAGGACTTGTGGTCCGGCGTGTGCCCGGGGGTGTGGATCGCGCGCAGCGTGATGTCACCGAGCGTCATCTCCGCTCCCGATTCCAGCTCGCCGATGTCGGCGCCGACCTCCGCCTCGAGCTCACGGCGTCCCGAAACGAAGTCGTTGTGCAGGTGCGTGTCGAGGGCGTGCGTGAGCTTGATGTTCAGGTCGGACGCGAGGTGCAGGTAGCGTTCGATGTCGCGCAGCGGGTCGATGACCAGCCCGACACCGCGATCTGCATCCGCAACCACGAAGCTCGCGTTGCCCAGCTCGGGCGCGCCAATCGCCTCAACCGTGTACACGGCTGCCTAACCGAACGAGATCGGGACTGTCGTCAGGAGCACCCAGATCGTGACCAGCGTCACTAGGACCGCGCCGCCGTAGAACACGGCTTGCGCCGGGGCGCCCTTCGCGGCAGGCACGCCGAGGTCGACCAGCAGATAGCGCAGGCGATGCGCGAAGTGGAAGAACGGCACCGCGATGAGGACCAGGAGGTACAGCTTCACCAGAGGATTGCCCAGCACCCTCACCCACGTGTCGTAGTGCCGGTCGACGACGGGCACCACGCCCAGAGGGCCCAAGATGCCCTGGATGAGGACGTGCACCGGGATCAGCACGGCCGCTATCACCCCGCCCTGCGCGAACGCAAACCAGTAGAGGAGGTGCAGCAGCGCCTGGCGGCGAATCACCGGCCGAACCAGATCAGGACGAACGCGATCACCCCCGAGGCCACCGCCCACAACGCGAACTGGGAGAGAACGATCAGGCTCGCCGGCACCGGCCGGTCGATGAACCTGAGGTGGATGATCGTGCCGGCGAGGGTCAGGAACGTGAAGCTGTGGTACAGCGCGAACAGCAGCACGATGACGCTGAACACGACGAACGCCGCCGAGCCGTGCGGGGAGTAGCGCGCCGGGCCGTCACCCGCGCGTTTGATCTCGACCAGCAGCCAGAGCAGCCAGAGCGCGAGAGGGAGCGCGGTGAACTCGCGAACGACGTAGAGAAAGTAGCGACGGCTGCGGGTCCACCAGTTCGCAGGCATGCGCCAGCGGTATTCCCTGCTTTCACGCCCCTCTCCCTCACCCTCTCCCCTGTGGGGAGAGGGCACCAATGCTTCGGAGCTCACTCTCGGGTTCCGAACGGCAGGACGAAGCGCATCGTGGTGTCGAGCTTGGTCTGCTGGATCGCCTTGGCGGGGTCGACGCCCTTCGGGCACACGACCGAGCATTCACCGACGAAGCTGCATTCCCAGACCCCCTCGGTGTCCGCGATGACGGGCAGCCTTTGCGTCAGGCCCTGGTCGCGCGAATCGAGGTTGTAGCGCCGCGCGAGGGCGGTCGCTGCAGGGCCGAGAAATTCGTTGTTAAGTCCGTAGACGGGGCAGGCCGCGTAGCAAAGCATGCAGTTGATGCATTCGCTGAACTGCCTGAACTCGTCGATCTGGTCGTTGGTCTGACGATGCTCGCCGCCCCCCAGCGGGATCTCCTGCTTGCGGATGATCCAGGGCTTGATCGACTTCAGCTTGTGCATGAAGTCGTCCATGTCGATCACCAGGTCGCGGATGAGCGGGAAGTTGTTCAGCGGCTCGACTACGACCGGGCGCGGCCAGTAATCGCGCAGGAACGCGTTGCAGGTCAGCTTCGGCGTGCCGTTGACCATCATTCCGCAGCTGCCGCAGATGCCCATCCGGCACGACCAGCGATAGCTGAGGCTGCCGTCGACGTGGGACTTGATGTAGTTGAGGGCGTCGAGCACGACCATGCTCTCGTCGGAGAAGGGGATCTCGTACGACTGCAGGCGCGGTTTCTCATCGCGGTCGGGGTCGAAACGCGTTGCCTGGATGGTGACCTTCTTGTCTGGCATGTCAGTAAGTCCTGGCTTGTGGTTGGAAGTTGGTGATGGTCACGTCCGAGTACTCCAGTCTTGGTGCAAGCGCATTGGTGTGGAACGCGAGCGTGTGCTTAAGGAACTTCTTGTCATCCCGCTCTGGAAAATCAAGCCTCGCGTGGGCGCCGCGCGATTCCTCCCGTGCGAGTGCTGAGAACGTGATCGCCGATGCGACCTCGAGCATGAAGTCCAACTCCAGCGCGGCCATGATCTCGGTGTTGAAGGTGCGGCTCGAGTCCTCGATCTTGACCTTCTCGAAGCGTTCACGCAGGCCGCCCAGGTTGCGCGCCAGACGAGAGAGCCCGTCTCGCGTTCGAAACACCCCCGCCCCGGCATCCATCTCCTTCTGCATCTCCTCGCGGATCACGCCGATGCGCTCGTCGCCGCCCTTCTTCTCGAGATAGGCGGCCTCCACCCTGCGCGCCTCGTCCCAGAGCATCGCGTCGACAGGATTCGCCGTGACCGGCTTGGCCGAGGCGGAGTAATGAGCTGCCGCGCGTCCTGCGGCGGCACCGAAGACCAGGCACTCGGGAAGCGAGTTCGAGCCCAGCCGGTTGCCGCCGTTCAGTCCGACGTTGGCGCACTCGCCGGCGGCGTACAGACCAAGGATCGGCGTGGCACCGGAGATGTCCGCGTCGACGCCGCCCATCATGTAGTGCTGGACCGGCCGCACCGGGATCGGGTCCTTCACGATGTCGATGCCGACGAACTCGCGGCCGAGCTCGCGCATGAACGGCAGCTTGCGGTCGATCATTTCCTCGCCCAGGTGCCGTACGTCGAGGTGCATGTACTTGCCGTGCGGTCCTTCGAATCCGCGTCCCTCCTCGAATTCGGTGACCATCGCACGCGAGATGATGTCGCGCGGGCCGAGCTCCATCTTGTTCGGCACGTACCGCTTGAGGAATCGCTCGCCCTGGTTGTTCAGAAGGTACCCCCCCTCCCCCCTCACCGCCTCGGTGATCAGGATGCCGGTGAACGGGAGGCCGGTCGGGTGGAACTGCACCATCTCCATGTCCCTCAAGCCCGCGCCCGCGCGGTACGCGAGCGCCATGCCGTCACCGGTGCAGATGTTGCCGTTGGTGGTGAAGGCGTAGACGCGGCCGAGGCCGCCCGTGGCCAGGATCACCGACTTGGCGGTGATCGCGTCGAACCGGCCGGTCCGGATGTCGAGCGCGACCACTCCGACGCAGCGGCTGTCCTCGACCAGGAGCTTGGTCACGAACGCCTCGTCGTGCCGGGTGATCTGCGGGTACTTGAGCGAGGTCTGGAAGACGGTGTGCAGCATGTGGAAGCCGGTCTTGTCGGCCGCGTAACAGGTGCGCCACGTCGTCATGCCTCCGAACGGCCGAACCGCGATGGTGCCGTCGGGGTTGCGGCTCCACGGGCATCCCCAGTGCTCCATCTGGATGATCTCCACGGGCGCCTCGCGCACGAATGCCTCGACCACGTCCTGGTCGGCCAGGTAGTCCGAACCCTTGATCGTGTCGAAGGCGTGGGTCTCGTAGGAGTCGCCCGGAGCCAACGCGGCCGCGGCGCCGCCTTCGGCGGAGACGGTGTGGCTGCGCATCGGGTAGACCTTCGAGACCATCCCGACCTTGACCCTGGGATTGGCCTCGACCGCAGCTATCGCTGCCCTGATACCGGCGAGCCCCCCGCCGACGACCAGGACGTCATAGCTCTCAAAGTCCACTTGCCATCTGATTCTATTTGCTGGCATGAGTACGCCGTTCTGGGCACCGCCGCCCGAGAAATACCCTGGACGCCTACCCGAGAAGGCGGATGTGTTGGTGATCGGAGGCGGGATCGCCGGCACGAGCCTGCTGTGGCACCTCGCACGGCGACGGATCGACGCTGTTCTGGTCGAGCGGCATCACATCGCGTGGGGTGCGAGCGGGCGGAACGCCGGGTTCCTGCTCGCGGGGGTCGCCTCGAGCTACGCCGAAGCGGTGCAGACCTACGGGCGCGAGAAGGCGCGCGAGGTTTGGGAGATCACCGGCGAGAACCACGACCGGATGGTCGAAGCGGCGCGAGGACAGGAGGTCGGGCACCGTCGCCTGGGCAGCGCGATCCTCCCCGCGAACGATGATGAACGCGCGCTGCTCATCGAGTCGGAGCAGCTGCTGCAGGAGGACGGCTTCAACGCGACGTGGGATGGCGAGCGGCTCATCAACCGGCGCGACGGCGAGATCGACCCGGCGGCGATGGTCGCGGCGCTCGCGCGGCAGTCGGAGCGCGGAGCGATCCGCGAAGGCGTGGATGTCAGTGCGATAACGCCGCGCCGCCACGGCGTGACGGTCACCGCGGGTGAGGACATGTGCGAGGCGGGCGTGGTCATCCTCGCCACCAACGCTTACACGCCGCAGCTCGTGCCGTCCGTGAAGATTCAGCCCACGCGGGCACAGATGCTCGCGACCGCGCCTGAGCCGAAAAGGATCACCGACATGCCTGTCTACTCGAACTTTGGGTATCGGTACTGGCGCCAGCTTGCGAGCGGAGAGGTGCTGATCGGCGGTTGGCGGGACACGTCGCTGGAAACCGAGAAGACATCCGAGGATGAACCCACTGCTGAGATTCAGGAGCACCTCGACCGCGCGATCGAAGAGTTCCGAGTGAATGCTGAGGTCACGCATCGTTGGGCGGGGATCATGGGCTTCACCGAGTCGGGGCTGCCGATGGCCGGACCGCTCGAGGGAATGCCGAACGTCTACATCTGCGCTGGGTTCACCGGCCATGGGATGGGCTTCGCGTTCATGACCGCCAAGCAGGTCGCCGAGTCGATCTAGCCGGCCCTTCCAGGATAGTCCGGACTATCCGGGCTTTTTTGGGGCGCTGAGTTCGGATGGTCCGGACTATCCGGGATTTGGGAGGGAGCGGTCCAGGAACTCCAGCCAGTTGTGGCCCATGATGCCCTCGACCTGGGTTTTGTTGAAGTGCAGGCGCAGGCGGGCGGGCAGCTCCTTCAGCCTGGCGAGGTTGTCGAAGGGAGCGTAGCGGGCGTCGAATCCGCCGTCCAGGTCGGTGCCCAGGCCCACGTGCTCCGGGCCGCCGGCCGACCGTGCGTGGTGGACGAGGTGCTTGACGACGTCGCTGATCGTCGCGCGTCCCGACGCGCGCAGGTGGTGCGCGTAGAAGCTCACCCCGACCATGCCTCCCCGCCGGGCGATCTCGGCCACCGAGGCGCTCGTCAGCTGGCGATCGCCTGGCACGATCTCACGTGCGTTGCTGTGCGAGGCCATGATCGGCCCGCGCCATATCGCGAAGGCATCGGTCACCGCCTGGTCGGCCATGTGGCTCAGGTCGAGGATGACGTGCTTGCGGCGCATCGCCTTGAGAAGCTGCCGGCCCAGGTCGGTCAGCCCACCTGGGGCGCCCGTGCCACCGCTGTAGCGGGTGCCGCCCCACGCGGGCCCGATGATCCGCACTCCGCGGTCGGTCCAGGCGCCGAGCTGGGCCGGGGTCTCGATGGGGTCGGCGCCCTCCATCAGCAGGACCGCGGCGAGCCGCCCCTTCTTCCAGTTCTTCGCGTAGGCGGCCAGACCTGCCCGGTCTCCGATCAGCTGTAGGTCGCACGAGCGGTAGTAGTTGACCTGAGCGGTGGCCATGAGGTGCGCTTCGTGGGCGTTCTCGTAGACGAACCTGGTCCGCATCGAACGCCGCGCTCGCGCCGGCGCCGTGTAGAGGGTCGCGAAGACCAGCCCCACCTTTGCGGCCACCAGCGAGGAGCGGCTGACCACGTAGCCGGGAGCAGGAGGGCTGAGGAAGCCTCGCCCGGCTGAGATCGCGTTCCAGCCGATGTCGAGGTGGGCGTCGACGATCATCCGGTCGGGAGAATAACTTGCGCCAGGATGCTGTATCTAGTAATAATGAAGAGCATCAATATGAAGGACTCTGAAATGAAGCTCCCCGAGATCGCCCAACTAGGTGATATGGAGCGCGACGAGAAAGGCCGCCTCTACTTGAAGCGTTTTCGCGAGCTTTTTGATCCATTGCACGTGGAGATCAGCGCCATCGAAGCCCTGGCATCCCTGCGGCTGGCAGCGCGCTCGCTGCACCTTCTGCAGGAGCGCTGGGGTGCCATGCATGGCCTCAGCGAGGGTCGCATGGGCGTCCTCTTCCGGCTTTTCCGGTGTGGCGACATGCCGCTGGGCGAGCTTGCAGACGACCTCTCGATGACGCCGCGGAACGTGACCGGCCTCGTCGACCACCTCGAGCGCGATGGCCTCGTCACGCGAGTCCCGGACGCAGAGGACCGGCGCTCGATTCGGGCCAGCTTGACCTCGACCGGCCGGGCACGCATCGAAGCGATCTGGAAGGAAGGGCTCGACCACCAGTCCGAGGTGGTGAAAGGGATGACGAAAGATGACCTGGCGCAGCTGCGCCACCTGTCGCTGGTGCTGGTGGACAACGCCAGAAAGGAGTTGGGGAAATGATCACGCAGGGACTGTCTCGCCGGCGAGTGATCCTGGCGACGGCCGGCACCATGCTGGCGCTTCTTCTGGCGGCGCTCGACCAGACCATCGTCGGCACCGCGATCCCTCGCATCGTGGCCGACCTCAACGGCCTGGACCGACTGGCCTGGGTGACCACCGCATACCTGGTGACCTCGACGACCATGACCCCCATCGCCGGCAAGCTCGGCGACCTGTTCGGCCGCAAGCCGTTCCTGCTCGCGGGGATGATCGGGTTCGTCGTCGCGTCGGCGCTGTGCGGCCTGTCGCAGAACATGACCGAGCTGATCGTGGCCCGCGGCGTGCAGGGCATCTTCGGCGGCGTCCTGTTCGCGACCGTGTTCACGGTCATCGGCGACCTCTTCCCTCCGGAGCAGCGCGGCCGCACCGCCGGCCTGTTCGGCGCCGTGTTCGGCCTCAGCTCGATCGTCGGTCCGACCACCGGCGGCTTCATCACCGACCACTGGAGCTGGCGGTGGGTCTTCGAGGTCAACATCCCGGTGGGCCTGATCGCCGTCTTTGTCGTGCTGGCCGGCCTGCCCTACGTCCGTTCCAAGGCCTCGTGGCGCGACATCGATTTCTGGGGCGCCTTCACCCTGGCCGCCGGTGTGGTGCCGCTTCTGATCGCGCTGTCCATCACCCGCGATCACTCCTGGGGCTCGCCTCCGGTGCTGGGGCTGCTCGCCCTCGCGGCGGCGATGCTCGCGGCGTTCGTCTTCGTCGAGTCTCGCGTCGAGCACCCGATCGTGCCGCTGCACCTGTTCAAGAACTCGACCTTCAGCGTGAGCATGATCGTCGGCTTCCTCACCGCGTTCGGCATGTTCGGCTCAATCCTGTTCACGCCGCTGGTGTTTCAAGGCGTGCTGGGCATCAGCGCCACCAACTCAGGGGCTCTGATCACGCCGATGATGTTCGGCCTTCTCGGCGCGAGCACCGCCACCGGTTTCATCATGCGGCGGATCCGCTACTACCGGTTCCTGGGCACGCTGGGCGTCGTGATCATGATCTTCGGCATGTGGCTGCTCTCGCAGATCACGCCGTCGGTCCCGGAGTGGCACGTGGTGGCGGACCTCATCGTGGTCGGCACCGGGCTGGGCATCACGTTCCCGCTCTACCTGACCGCGGTGCAGACGGCCCTGCCGCGCGAGTTCCTCGGCGTCGCCTCGAGCCAGATCCAGTTCTGGCGCAACCTCGGCGGCACCGTGGGCAGCGCGATCCTGGGCGCCGTCCTGGCCAACCGCCTGCCCGACTACCTCGCCTCGCGCGTCGCGGCGCTCAACCTGCCCCCGGGCACCGGCAAGCTGCCGGGCTCTGGCGCCAACTCGATCCTGGACCCCACGCTGCTGGCCAAGCTGCCCCCGGCGTTCGTCCACGTGATCCGGCTGGCGCTGTCCGACACGCTGCACGACATCTACATCTTTGCGGGCGCCATCCTGATCGTGGCCCTGGTCTCGACCGTGTTCCTGAAGGAGGTTCCGCTGACCTCAGCGCGGCCCGCCATGGGGTTCGAGGCACCGCCGGTCGAGGAGGCAACCGAGGAGGAGCCGGCCGCCGCCAGGGCGTAAAGACGTAAAGGCCTGTAAGGATCTGCCTCCAAATGTTCGCCAACCGCGTTAAAATCGCCACCGCACGCTGGAGGGAGGGCCGGCATCGTCCGAGCCTCAGCGCGATTTACAAGGGGAGGCCAGACGACGGTGACGGTGAGCTTCGTGGATCGGACGTTGACGTGTCGTGACTGCGGTCGGGAGTTTCTTTTCACCTCGGGGGAGCAGGAGTTCTACCAATCCCGTGGCCTGCAGAACGAGCCCCGGCGGTGCCCTGAATGCCGCGCTGCGCGGCGCCAGGCGGACGGCAACGGCCGGGCGAGGGTGATGCACGACGTGATCTGCTCCAACTGCGGGAAGCAGACCCAGGTGCCCTTCGTCCCGACGGGCGCCCGCCCCGTCTTCTGTCTGGACTGCTTCCAGACCGTGGGCAGGCGGTAGGTCAGGCGGAGATCGATCCGTCGGGAGGAACAGCCAATCGGCCGATGATCACGGCCATGTCGGCGAAGGTGGCGTAAGCCGACTCGAATTCGGACTTCGAGTGCCACCCGCGTCCAAACCACGGGTCGTCGATCAGCACCGCGTCGGGGCGGACTCCGATGATTGTGACCGCGTGCTCGGTCAGCGTATATCGCACCGTCGCGCCGTCATAGGCGGTGTACTGCTGCAGCGGCACCCTGTGATACGTGTTGCTGATCCAGGCCACCGCAGGCCGGCCATCCAACACCGCCCTGTAGACATCGCCCGGCGGAACCGGCGCCCCGTAGAGGCCTGATCCCGCCTCCACGGCACTCGCGCCAGCAAGCTCTATCGCGCGGACGATGGGCTGGTAGTAGACGCCGTAGCCTGTGTACCGCTGGATTCGTCCATCCGGATTTCCTACGAAACCCTGCGCCGGGTCACCCCATGTCCTGAGCCTGCCCTGCGCATCGAACTGCGCTGGACGTGGGTCGCGCGTCATGTAGTCGAGAAGTGTCAGTTCGCCCGCCGCGATCCCGTAGTAAGAGAGCGCCATACGCAGCGCCGCGGCCTCGCAGGTGAGATTGTGCTCCTGGTGATGCCAAGGGATGTCGAGGACGCGCTGAGTCGGTGCGGCGTTGTGGGCAGCGGCCAGGGCGGCGAGAGTGGCGATCAGCGCAGCTTTGAACAGGCCGACCACACTGTTGAAACGCGCTCGACGTCGATAGCGCTACGCGATTGCGATTGGGCGCACCGGTGAGCCGGTCGCGCCTCGCATCTTGAGCGGCAGGCAGACGAACACGAACTCGTAGACCCTGGCAGCCGCCAGGTCCTCGAGGTTCAGGTTTTCGATGATCGGGATGCCGGCCCTGACCAGGAGCAGGATGTGGCCGGGCAGAGTCATCTTCAGCTCCGGGTCGGCCGGGCCCATCACGTCGAACGCCATGTTGTCGGCGCCGGCGGCCTTCACCTTTCGCTCCACGAGCCACCGCGACCCCGCTGCACTCAGCCCGGCGGCGCGCAGGTACTCGTCGGGTTTCGACCACAGGGACCCAAAACCCGTCCGCACGAGCACCACGTCGTCCCGGCGGACCTCGACCTGGGCGTGCTTGGCGGCGCGCTCGAGGTCTGCCGGCGTGATTGCATACTCGGGGTCGAGCCGGCGCTCCCCCGCGACGTCGAGCAGCAATCCCCTGCCGACCAGCGGCGCCATCGTCTCGACGCCGAGCTGCCTGAAGCCAACGGACGTCTGCACGCCTTCATCGACGTGCACGCCGCCATGCAGGGTCAGGTTCTCCGCCTGGTGCGCGAGCGCGTCGATGTGGGTTCCCGAGTGCTCGGGCATGACGACGATGCCCGACGCTCCGGTGCGCGCCTCAGGGGCGCCGCGCGCGTGGTGGCGGTGGAGAAAGTAGTTGAAGCCGGGCGCATGCGCTGGATGGCTCGGCGCGCCCTGGTAGCGCAGCTGCTCGAGGTCGAAGATGCGGGCTGCTCCGAGCGACTCGAGCAGACCCTGGACGCTCAATCCCTGTAGCGGTAGACGATGCGGCCGCGCGTCAGGTCGTAGGGCGACAGCTCGACGCGGATGCGATCCCCGGGCGTGATGCGGATGAAGTAGCGACGCATACGGCCGGCCGCATAGGCAATCAGCTTGTGGCCGCCCTCGACCTCGACCTCGAACATCGCGTTCGGCAAAGCCTGCGAGACGACCGCGTCCATGACTACAGCCGGCTCTTTCTGATCGCCGTCGTCACGGTCCGGTTTGCGCGCCTTTTCCGGACGCCGCGGGGCGCGCCGGCCTTTGTTCTTGCCCAAGACTCGTGAAGTCTAGAGGCGGCCAGAGCTTGCCGTTAGCTGCGCCTCGATCTTCGCAACCAGATCTGCCGGCAGCCTGTCGACCGCCACCAGGCGATTGAGTGTTTCGATCCAGCGCCGGTCTTTGGCAACCGCGCGCGACATGAGGCGGCATCCCTCGTCGAGGCGGCCTTCCTCTGCAAGCGAGAGCCCCGTCCAGAACTGGACCTCGACCATCTCGGGCGCGAGCTTGGTCGCCTCCAGCCGCATCGCGTTGGCGCCGGCCAGGTCCTTGGCCTCTTCGAGCTTGTCGGCGTCGGACAGCGTCATGTAGGCACGCTTCACGCGCAGCAGGCGGCGCAGCTCAGCGAGAGGATCGGGCGCGTCCTCCACGCGCAGGTCGATGATGCGGTCTTCCCACGAGCGGCCTGTCGGTTTTCCCGTGACTACGAGCATCGCCGCCGACTGCTTGCCTCTGATGTCGCCGCCTTCCGCCTCAGCCGCATCGAGCGCCGCCAGCATCCGTTCGGCAAGCGGCGCATCGGTTGAGGTGTATGCGTCACGCATCGCATCCCAGACCGTGTCCTTCTCCATGAGGTTGGCCTGACAGCTGAAGCCGTCGCCGGCGCGATGTCCCGCGGCCGGGATGCACCTGGCGCCTGTGTGTACCGCGACTCCACCTGACGCGTCGACGAGCGCGACCTGCCGCGCCTCGGGTTGAGAATCGCCGGCGAGCAGAGCCTTCAAAGCCTGCTCCGCGGTGTAGCCGAGGCGCATGTACTCAACACCGAGCGGACCAAAGCTGATGTTGACCATCGATTGAGTGGCGACGGCGCCCGCGCCCGCCAGCGCCCACGGGACAACCGGTCCGACCTGGAAGTAGTGGGACTGCACGGCGACGCCCATCTGGCCTGTCTCCTTGTCGCGCGCGACGATCGAGTAAGTCACCGGTGCCTAATTCTCACTCTCGTAGCGGAGCTCGCGAGGCTTGGAGGCCTTCCAGCGCTCGACCCACGTGCCCTGGATGTCCGGTTGCCGCTTCTCCGCGGCGAGGGTCCGCACCGCCTTCTCCACCCTCGCCGTGAACTCGCGCGAACCCTCGGCCGCCTGCACCGTCATCGGCTTCCCGATGCGCACGCGGACAGGTCCTGGCAGCGGGAGCTTCTGCCCCCTGGGCATTACCTGGTACGCGCCACGGATATGCATCGGGACGACCGGCGTGCCGGTCTCCTTGGCGAGATGGCCCACGCCCGGCTTGAACTCCTGGATGCGCCCGTCCGGTGAGCGGCTGCCCTCCGGAAAGAGCACCAGGTTCCAACCCGACTTGAGCAGCTGGCTCGAGGAGTGCAGCTGAGCCTGCGCTCCACCTGTCCGCGAAAAAGGAAACGTGTTGAGGAACAGGCTGACGATGTTGCCGAGGATGGGGTGTTTGAACCAGTAATCGGCCGCCGCGGCGACGACCGTGCGGTCGCGCGCCGTGTCGGTCAGCGAATGCAGGATTAGGGATGTATCGGCGTGACTCGAGTGATTCGCCGCGAAGATCACTGGCCTTGCGAGCTCGCGCACCCACTCGCGCCCTTCGATCTTCGGATGCACCATCGCCTCGGTGAACGGCAGCAGGAGGACACGCTGGATCAAGTAGCGGATTGACCTCACCGGCTCGACGCGCGCCCATCCCAGGTCGGTTGGCGGCGCCGGCACGACCGCGCCCTGCTCCGGCCACGTGCGCGGGCGGGGCGTGTCCCAATGCCAGTCACGCCGGACCCGCCTCACATCTCGGACGGCGCCTCCTGCTATTTCGATGAACCGCGTCAGCGGTCCTTCTGAGTACCAGGCCAACTTCTAATGGATCCTGCCGTTGATCTTGGTCGTCGCGGTGGGGGCATCAGTCGCTTCGTTGAACGCGACCGTCGCGACCTCGAATCCTTTGTTCTGCCAGAGGGCGACGTAGACGGCCACGCCCGCGATGTCGATCGAAAGCACGATCGAGTTGTCGCCCAGACCAGTTGCGGTCCCCTGTGCGACCGTGGCGCCGGCAGCCTGCAGCTGCGTGACCTGAGAGCTGTCCAGGTGGAAATCCTTGGCCGACGCCTTGTAGCTCGCCGAGGCGGATGAGGAATCTTTGAAGCGGATCGCGTACACGTACGCGACTTTCCCCGATGGCGTGCCGGCCCCGAACTGGCTGCAATCAGACGCGTTTGCGGCGTAAACCGCGACATAGCTGTCGTTTGCGCCGGAGGCCTTCAGGTCGTCCCAGGTTGTCTTGTCGCTCTGGTACTGGTCCGGGGCCTTGGTCTGCTCCTGCTTCAGATAGCTGTCATACGAGCCGCTCTCGGAGCACTTCGAAAGACCCGGGAAGTCAGATGAGTTCTGGGCGACATTTTGCGCGGACGGCGGGCCCTGCACGACGGGGAGGCTCGGCCCGGACCCACCACCGCAAGCGGCCAGCACGGTCACGCACGCGACAACGAGGATTCGAGTCATCACCTAGTTGATCCTCCCATTCATGTCCTGGACGGCCTTGGCCGCGTCGGTCGACGCGACGTTGTAAGCGAGGAAATCGGACTCAAAGCTCTTGTTCTGCCAGAAGGCGAAGTAGTACGACGCACCGGAGACGGTGGCGCTGCCGACTGCCGACTGCTTACCGAGCCCGGTGTCCGAGCCGGTGGTGACCATGCCTCCGGTCGACCTGACGAAGGAAATGTCGCTGGGGCCAAACCCGAGAAACTCAACGCCCGTTTCGTAGATACGCGCCGCGGTGGCGGCATTCTTGAACTTCATGACGAGCCCCAGGACAAGTCCGCCGGTCGGGGCCCCAGAACTAGGGCTGGACAGCGCGGCGCAGTCGAGAGGGCCGGCGCCGTAAACCGCGAGGTACCCCTCGGTCGCGCCTTCACGTTTCCACAGACCCCACTGGTATGAATTCCTTTCGTACGAACTCGGATCGCTCGACTTTTCACGCTGCAGCACCGTGTCCAGGTCGCCGCTCGCGTCGCATCGCTGCATGCTCGGCATGTCCTTCGCCTGCAGGGTCACGCTCTGCGCCGTCAGCGGTTTCTTCTGGGCCACGTTCTGCGGCCCCTGGCACCCCGCCACCATCAGCAGCAAGGCGATACAGGCAAGGGCGCGAGGCACGACCTCAGGCCTCGACCTCCGCCAGCATGATCGGCGGCATGCGGAGATGGGTGACGCTGGGATAGCGGCCCACAGTCTGCTCGGCCATCTCAAAAGCGTCCTCGAGCGTCGTCGCGCATTTGAAGCCAAGCCGGTGGACGACATCCCGATCGGCCCCCACGAAGATGACGTCGCCCGCATGGTCCATCGCGTGCGCTGCCCAAATCCACGCATAGTGAGGGTGGATGCCGTGATAGGCGTGTGACTTGCGGTAGAGCTGGCGGAACCAGGGGTCTTCGGCGAACCGCATCTCATACTTCTTTTCGATCTCGATTGGATCCGTCGTGTCCGCCAGCACTTCGTCGTAGTAGTCGATGTAGCTCGGGTGCTGCACGGCGTCGAACTCGTACCGGCAGGGATGGGTGAGGATCAGCACGCCGCCCTTTCGCAGGACTGGCATGTTGCGATAGAAGTTGAACAGGTAGCCCAGGCCCATGCACACGACGAGGATCGGATTCATCGGCGCGTTGATGTTGTAGGGCCCGAGATAAGGGACGCCGAGCGTAACGATGTCCGTCTGGCCTTCGACTCGCACGTTGATCTGCTTGTGCACCGCCTCGAGCGTCTTGTCGTGCACCGCGTCGACCTGACCCGCGTTGACGGCGGTCATCCCGTACGGAGCGCGCATGGCGTGAAACACGTTGCGCTTGAAGGCGGGAGGCATGATGTCCGTCATCTGCTTGGTTGCCAGGAACATGGCCTGGTCCTGGGCAGTCCAGTCGGTCTCACGTTTCTGCATGAAGTTCGCGACTGCCGGAAACGCGTGGTTGTTGACCGTGGTCTCGATGTGGAACACCCGCACGGTGTCCTCGATGAGCTGGCCCTGCCGGATGCAGGAGTGATGCAGCGCAGAGTCCGGTGGGTTCATGTACGACCGTGAGGCAAGCAGCGTCTTCGCGTTGTGGTGCGCGCGGATGCTGCGAAACGACGCGAGTCCCGTCGACATGGACTTGTGGCCGCCATCCATCGGCACCAGGGTCAGGTTGACGTAGATCACGAGGTCCGACTCGGCGGCGCGGCGGTTGAGCGTGACCTCCTCCCCCTTCGCCGTCTTACCGATGTAGACGTTGTTCTCCGTGTCCTCGCCGTCGTGCTGGTACAGGCGGTCGGGGTGGAAGGTGGAGAAGATCCGCTCGCCGACGATGTGCCGCAGCTCATCCTCGGTCATCCGCCTGTGGAGGCCGAGGGCCGCGATGATGTGAAGGTCCTCGATGCCGACCTCGGAGGCCATGTCGATGACCTCTTCCATCACGAGCTGGCGCACGTCGGGGGCGGCCATCGGGGGGAGCGGAAGCGAGAGGTCGTCGAAGGCGATGGTCAGCTTCATCCCGCGCCGCAGCAACGACTTCAGCGGGTCGTCTTCGAGCGGCTTCGCCAGTGCGCGCTTGATCGCACGCTCGGGGTGCGCGATCGGATCGAGCGGGTCAGGTGGGTACACGATGCGCGCGCCAAGCGGCAACTTCTCCAGCCGGATGCCCTCGCCGAAGTGGAAGAGCACCGGCGGCGTGTTTCGATCGACCTCGATCACCGCACCCGGTCTTGGCATTTAGGTCCTCAATCGTCGCAGATCAAACGCGACCTTCACGGCGCCTAAGCGCCCCGCGCTCATCGCGTACGCGATCGCGTCGCGATACTCGCCAAGGCCGAACAGAGGGCCCGTGAGCTCATCGAGCCGCATCTCAGGCGCGGCCTCGAGCGCGAGGTCGAACGTTCGGCGGCCCTTTCGCGCGCCCTCAGCTCCATAGGCGTACGCCCCCATGACTGTCAGCTCCCGCTGCCAGATCGGCGCCCAGTCGACCTTCTCCTCGCCCGGCATCCCGACCGCGACCACGATGCCCCCTTCGCGCGTGAATCGCACCGCGTCGTTGAGGCTGTCGGCGCGCCCGACGCATTCGAACGTGATGTCGGCTCCACCGAGGAGGAGCGATCGGTTCATACCCTCCAGCCTGCGCGCAGCGGTGGCAAAGCGCACACGCTGAAAGACGTCAGCCGGCGCGACCACCTGATCCGCGCCAAGTTTCCGCGCGAGGTCGCGCTGGGTCGGATGCTTGGCGATGGCGATCAAACGCTTGGGCGGCGTGAAAAGCTTGACCGCGGCGATCGTCAACAATCCGATCGTGCCCGCGCCTGATACGACGACCACGTCGTCCTTCTTTGCCCCGGCCCGCAGCGCCGCATGGATGCAGCACGCGAACGGCTCGATGAGCACCGCGGCCTCGTCACTCAACGACTCGGGAACCGGGTGGACCTGGCTCGGATGAGCCACGAGGACCTCTCCCCAACCGCCACCTGTGTCCGCGCAGTAACCGGTCTGCAGGCCCACCTCGATCGGTCCCTCGGTGACGTTGTAGCAGAGGCCAGGCCTGCCCTCCGCGCACCGTGGACATGGCGGATCGATGCCGCGCACGACGCATCCGAGGGCCGGTTCGATCACGACGCGCGAGCCGTCATCGAGCACCCCGACGACCTCATGTCCCGGCACGAACGGATAGCTCGTGAGGGGGTCGAGGTAAAGCGACACGTGGCCGCTGATCGCAGCAAGGTCGGAGCCGCATATGCCACTGACGCTCGGCATCACCCGCACCCAGTCTTTGGTCGGCAGCGAAGGCTCGGGCACGTCGCCGAGCTTGAGCATCGAGAGCGCGCTGGTCGCGACGTCCGGCCGCCCCCCGGCGGCCTTGACGACGGCAAAGGCGGGGATCGAGCGATTGTATTGGAGCGCTAGCACGCGTCCACGCCCCTCTCCCCGACCCTCTCCCCTGGAGGGGAGAGGGGGTGCTTTGTCACCTTCTTACTGCCTCCAGGTATTCAGGGCTGCGTGGATCAGGCATCGGCAAACGCCAGTTCCCCGGCGCCATCCGCCACCGTTCGATCCGCCAGCCGCGCTGCCCCCCGACCTGGGAGAGTCGCGCGTCGGGATTCACAACCACCGGCGTGCCGACCATCTCGAGCATCGGCAGGTCGGAAAGCGAATCGGCGTAGGCAAAGCTTTCCGATAGGGCCACGCCATTTCGTTCCGCATACTCCTGGAGAAGCGCGCCGCGCGCCTCGCCGGCGGGCGGCGGCGACTGCAGGTCCCCGGTGAGGCGGCCGTCCTTGACCAACAGGTGCGCGCAATCGACTTCGACCTCGAGCAGCTCGGCCAGCGGCTCGACCACCACGTCCAGAGCTCCCGTCAGCAAGAGCACGCGGTGCCCCGCCCTCTTGTGCTCGCGAATCCGCCGCATGCCTTCGGGATAGATGCGGCGCAGCGTCACAGCATCGAGCGCCTCACGCCCAAGCCGCTTCATCACCTCGGGATCGAGCCCTTCGTATTCGCGATAAAAGCTGCGCTGAAACTCGGCCCGCGACCGGCGCTCCAGGAACAGCCAGCGCGGCCCCTTTCGAAGCATGCTCGCCATGAAGGCAGGCCAGTCCTCCAGAGGCTGCGCACGCAGGCGCATGTACAAGAAGTACTCGACGACATTGGTTTCGACCAGCGTGCCGTCGACGTCGAACACGGCCAGCACGTCCGCGCGCCCGGACCGGCGCTCGATCGCGGCGCGGACCGAGCTGGACTCGGACTTCTGAGCGGTGCTTCCGGTGGGCTGCTTGCGCCGCCCCGCTGCGGTCTCCGCGCGAGACATGCGGACGACCGTCGGGAGGTGCACATCCTGGAAGTAGTGGGTCCAGTCGTACAGCGCCGGATCAAATGGAAAGGTCTTGCGCTCGGCGGCGGGAACCTTCTCCCACAACGCCATCACGTTGCGAGTGTCGAAGATGCAGTCGACCTCGGTGTAAACACCGTAGAGCTGGATCAGATTCAGACCGCGGTCAAGGCGGTCTCGTTCCGCATTGAGGTCGTCCGAGATCGCCGTGACGTTCGCACCGAGCGGCAGCCGCTCGACGACCCACTGCGCCGCCTCGACGAAGCGGAGCACGGTGCGAGCCTGGGCAGCGAGCTCCCCACGAGTCGGAAACGTCCACTTGGGCGTGCCGATGGCCTGGCCGAAGCGGTCCCGCAGCGGGTGCTTCGTGAAGTAGGCCTCAGTCTCCTCGGGGACTCGCCGCAGGCGCAGCGGGTTGCGCGTCCCCGACGCGACGTGATAGATCCGCGGCTTGGCGTCGGGGGGTGGGTTGGCGGCCACGGCCAGCACGGTGTTGACGACATAGTCGGCGGGGATGACGTCAAGCAGCGAGTCCGGCATGCCCGAGAAATCGCGGAGGACGTTGCGTCCAAAAGCAAGGATGATCGGCTCGGCCATCCGGAATCCCTCGAGCCATCCCGGAAACGGCTCGGCCAGAGCGCTTTCGATGATCGATGGGCGAACGATCGAAAGCGGGATGTCTCCATGCAGCTCCACCACGGCGTTCTCGGCCATGGCTTTGGTGAACGAGTAGATGTCCGTGAAGCCCATCGCGTGGGCGTGGGTTCGACCTCGCTCGACAAGACGGTCTTTGACCCAACGTTGGCGCAGGCGCTCCGTCGTCCGCGCCATGGCCGGCGTACCGGCCGGCCCCATGCGGGAGCGCGCTTCGGCCCTCAGCTTGTTCAGGATCTCGGGACGCCTCGATTCCTCCTCGACCGGCCCGCGCAAGTTGGACAGAACTTCTGCTTCATGCCGCCAGTTGAGTCCCGCGTCGAGGGGCGGCTCCTCACGGACGATGCCGCGCAGCATTCCCCCCACGAACGCGGTCGAGATGTGCACGAGGTGCGGACGTGCGCCGCTCGCCGTCAGCGCTCCCACCAGGCGCGCGGCGCCGAGCAGGTTGGTCTGCGCCGAGAGGTCGGCGGGATTGTCGAACTCGACCGCAGCAGCCGAATGGATGACGATGTCGCAGGCCCGAATCTGATCTTGCGCCGCCTCGTTGAGGCCCAGGCCCTCGCGACCCAGGTCGATCTCGATGACCGCAAGCTTCTCCGCAGCGAGCGCGGCGAAGCGTTCCTCGCCCAGCTCCTCCTTGAGTCGCTTGAACGCCGGGCTCGAAAGCACCTCGCGCTCAAGACGGTCCGCTGCGGGGCGCCGCGCGCTCGAGCGGATGGCCAGGTTGATGAGCGCGATGTCCGGAATCGAGCGGAGACACTTCTCGACGATCGACTTGCCAAGAAAGCCGGTGCTGCCGGTGATCAGGATGGTCTTGCCCTTGAGGGCATCGGCGATCACGACGGCCTGAGTCTAGTTGGTGGCCTCTCCGTGATTCAGATGCGCGACCTGCACCACCGGCGACCCCGCCGCATCGGTCCAACCGAGGTCCGAGGCCGCGTTGGCCCAAAACCAGTAGCGCTGGCCGGGCTTGCCGTGAAACGTCACCGAGCCGTTGCCCCGCGTGGTCGTCAACACCCGGCGGACCGAGTCCTGCGTGACGAAATAGACGGTGAAGCTCATGCTGCCGGGGCTGGCCCAGCTGACGTCGATCGCCGTCGGGTTGTCAAGCTCCGAGTAGGCGCCGATCGTCACGCTCGGCATCTGGACTGCGGCGTAGCGCGGCGACCCGGTGAGCCAGAGGTCGCCGATGTCCCGGCTCCACGGGTCGGCGCCAGATCCTGACCAGCCGTACGGATCGACAGGCCCGCCGCCGTTCATGTGGTAAACCCCGAAGTGCAGGTGCGGGCCGGTGGCGGTCCCGGTCATGCCAGAGATGGCGATGACCTGGCCGCGGCTGACGTACTGCCCCTTGCTGACTTTGATCTGCGACAGGTGGCCGTAGAAGGTCAACAGGCCGTTGCCGTGGTCGATCTCGATCGTCTGCCCGCTCAGGCACGAGTGACAGTTGGGATCGAGCCAGTTGGCGAGCATCACCCGGCCTGGCGCGGCCGCGGCGACGGGCTCGTAGTAGAGGCCGTAGTCATACCCGTCGTGGCCGCTGTAATAGAGGTAGTCATGTCCGCCTGGAGTCTGGGCATAACCCGCGTCGAACGTCGGGTCAGGGCCGCCTACGCTGGCCGAGGCCACGGCGCCGTCATACCGGCAGACCCGCCCGCTGACGTTGTAGTTCGCGCCGCAATGGTCGAAGATCGAGGTGATGTAGTGGGGACCCATGAAGGGCAGGGTCATGAACGCGCGAGGCGCCGGCCCCGTGCCGATCTCCCCGCTGCCGGTTTCGATCGGGCCGTACGTCACCTGGCTCGGATAGGCCCAGCGCGAGTATTTGATCGGTTGATGCCCGGGCGGCCGGGCGTACGCGGCCTGCGCCGGGGGCGCGGAAAAAAGGACACAGCCGAGGGTGAGAATCAGAACAACAGCCCGCATAGCCTTTGAAACGAGGATGTTGACGGTAGGTTGCGGTCCCAAACTTCCTGCCCCGGTTTTGGTTAAGTTTCGCAAATGATGTCCGCTCGGGCAACTGAACGCGCCGTTTTGAGCCAGGGACGGGCGGCGGTGTATGAGGAGCCGATCGGACCGGCCGGCGTCCGAGTTCGCGAGCGCCCCACCACCGAGCCGGTCCCCGGCGCCGTCGCCGTCGAGATCCGGGCTGCCTCGATCAACCACCTGGACCTTTTCATGGCCCACGGCGCCCAGAGAATAGACCCGCCTCGCGTCATCGCGGCCGATGGCGCCGGCGTGGTCCGAGCCTCGGCCGATCCGGCCTGGCGGCCGGGCGACGAGGTGGTGATCTACCCGGTGGTGTGCGATTGGGAATGTGAGTGGTGCCGCAAGGGCCAGAACGTCCGCTGCCCGCGGTTCGGGGTCGTGGGCGAGCACTCTGACGGCACAGCCTGTGAGCTGTTCCACATCGATGCCCGCAACCTCTTCCGCAAGCCGAAGAGCCTTTCCTGGAAAGAGGCCGGCGCCTTTCCGCTGACCTTTCTCACCGCCTGGCGAATGCTGACCACGCGCGCCCGCCTTCGGGCCGGCGAGACCGTCCTGGTCGTGGGGGCGAGCGCGGGCGTCGCCGTCGCAGCGATCCGGATCGCCAAGCACCTGGGCGCCCGGGTCTTTGCCACGAGTCGCTCAGAGGCCAAGCGCACGCGGGCGGTCGACATCGGAGCCGAGGCTGCCTTCGACTCGACGGATTTCAGCAAAGCGGTGCGCGCGGCGACAGGCGACGGGGTCGATGTAGTGTTCGAGCACGTGGGTGCGGCGACGATCTCGGAGTCGATGCGCGCGGTCGTCCAGGGTGGACGCATCGTGACCTGCGGCTCAACCTCCGGCGTGAAAGCGGAGATCATGATGCCGCGCCTGTTCTGGGGCCAGATGGATCTGCTGGGCTCGACGATGGGCAACGTCGGGGAGTTCAAAGCGGTGCTCGAAGCAATTGACGGGGGATTGCGGCCAGTAGTTGACAGCGTCTATCCGTTGGCCGATGTGGAGGCCGCGCTGACGCGACTGGACGCGGCCGAGCAATTCGGAAAAGTCGTCCTGTCGGTGTCGTAGGTGAAGGTGAGATGAAGGGCTTCAAAGCGTTTCTGCTGCGTGGCAACGTGGTGGACCTGGCGATCGCTGTGGTCATCGGAGTGGCTTTCGGCGTGGTCATCACCGCATTCGTGAAAGACCTCATCACGCCTCTCATCGCGGCGCTTGGCGGCCAGCCCGATTTTGCCAGCCTCTACTTCACCATCAACAAGAGCAAGTTCCTGTACGGCGACTTCATCGACGCGCTGCTCGCGTTTCTGATCATCGCCGCGGTCATCTATTTCTTTGTGGTCGTGCCTTACACGGCGATGCTCGCCCGCTCACGGAAGGAGCCGCCCGCCGACCCCACGACCAAGAAATGCACCGAGTGCCTGAGCGAGATCCCGAAGGACGCGAGGCGGTGTGCCTTCTGCACGTCGCCGCAGCCGGTCTAGGAACGCCTCACCGTTACGCCTGCGGCGCGCGAACGGCCCAAACCTTGGACGCGGTTTCGTGGCTCAGGGTCACGTCGCGTTCCGCGACCTGCACGCGCAGCGTCTTCCCCATCTCGTCGGTTTCGAGCACGGTCACCTCGCGGCCCGGCGTCAGATCCCGCTGGTGCAGATAGGCAAGCAGCAGCGGCGCCTCGCGCTCGGCCACCTCGGACACGCGGGTGACGCTTGCGCGGTCGCCGGCGCTCAGCGAGGAGAGCATCACCTCGTTTGGCGATGCCAGCGAGTGGCCCGGGATGGGGTTGCCGTGCGGGCAGGTGGCCGGCCGGCCGAGCACGTCGTAGAGGCGCTGCTCGACGACCTCCGAGACAGCGTGCTCCAGGCGCGCGGCCTCCGCATCCGCCGTCACCCAGTCCAGCCCGAGCCCGTCGGTCAGCCAGCGCTCCATGATCCGGTGCCGGCGAACGATCGACTCGGCGGTGCGCATGCCGCCCGAGGTGAGCTCGATCTCCTTGCGCCCGTTCATGCGGACGAGGCCGTCGCGAGCCATCCGCCGCAGCCCAACCGCCACCGTGGGCCGGCTCACGCCCAGCCAATCGGCCAGGCGGGCGCTGCGGAGCGACTGCTTCTCAGCCCACATGTAGTAGATGGCCTCGAGATACCGGGAGACGACCTCGGAGGGCTCCGGCGTGCCGTTGTTAGACTGATCTAACTGCATCTTTTGTGCGTACTAACCCTATAGAACCACTATGAGCCAAGCTGCCGCCGTCGCTCTCGGCGCCATCGCGGGTGGAACCGTGTTTCTCGGCCTCCCGATCGCGCGGATGCACGGCCTGCCGAAGTCTGTCCAGGGCTTTCTCAACGCCTTCGCCACCGGCATCCTTGTCTTCCTGCTCTGGGACATCCTCACCCACGCCACCGGCCCGGTCGAGGCGGCGGTCTCGCAGGGGCAGCGCGGCCCGTTCACCGCGATGGCGGTGATCTTCGCGGTCGGAATCGGGGCGGGCCTCCTGGGACTCGTCTACTTCAACCGGAGCATCTTCGGCCACCTCAGGCACGGCACCGCGGCGCCCAACCCTCGCTCGCTTACGCTTGCCATCGCCACCGGGCTCGGCCTGCACAACCTGTCGGAGGGCCTGGCGATCGGAGAGTCGGCGCACGTGGGCGCCATCGCGTTCACCGGCGTGCTGGCGGTGGGATTTGCGCTGCACAACATCACCGAAGGATTCGGTATCGCCGCCCCCTTGACCACCGACCCCAACAAGGCCTCCTGGTCCTTTCTCGCCCTCGCCGGCCTGATCGGAGGAGGGCCGACTTTTCTCGGCACCTGGATTGGATACCTCGCCAGCTCGACGTACTTCTCGATCGCCTTTCTCGCGGTGGCGGCCGGGGCTCTCCTTTACGTGCTGAACGAGCTGTTCCACCTGGGCCGAAGGGTGAGCACGCCGACCACATTCGCGTGGGGCCTGCTCATGGGATTCCTCGTCGCGTACGCCACGGACCTGTTCCTGACGATTGTCAGCGGCGCCTGATCGCCTACGACGCTACGACGTCGTAGTGGTCACCTTCGGGGTCAAAGTCATGCCAGTCCGGGAAGCGCCACTTGAACAGGCGCTCCTGGACCTCGAAGAGGCTGTCCAGGGTTTCCTGAACCTGGCTGGTGTCCCGCAGGGCCTCGCGCACGTGAGCCGGCATCGAGCCCACCACGTTCCGAATCTGCGCCCGGACCCGCTTCGGCACGGTCTTGACGCCGTCGCGGTTCAACTCCTCGACCCGCCAGAGCAGGCGGTCGCTGGCCGCCAGCATGCGCTGGAAGGCATAGCGGCGCCGGTTTTCCCGACGCAGCTCCGTCTGATGCTGTTCGATACGGCTGCTCGTGTGATCGATCATCGCCAGCTACCTTTCCAAGCTTACCGGCTGGAAGAATCTCAATCAGTGTGACCTTCCTCGACCGGATCGAACGCCTGTTCAGGCCGATCGACGGCTGGGGGACCTTCCGGAAGGGCGCCCGCCAGGCGGCGGTGGTCTTCATTCTCTACCGCCAGGCGGACCGCTGGATGGTGCCGTTTGTGAGGCGCAGGGCGGACCTTAGGGACCACCCCGGACAGGTCGCGCTGCCGGGCGGAGGCGTCGAGCCCGGCGAGTCGGCGTGGGAAGCCGCCCAGCGCGAGGTGGCGGAGGAGATCGGGGTTCCCACCGGCCGGCTGCAGCCGCTTGGCGCGGGCGAACCCATCTACGCCGCCGTGACGAACTTCTCGGTCGTGCCCTTCGTCGCCTACCTGCCGGACCCGGTCGAGTCCTTCGTCCATGACGTCCGCGAGCTCGAGGGCGTGCTCGCCATCCCGCTCGACCGGCTTCTCGACGACAGCGCCTGGCTGCAGTCAGACGAGCCCTGGCGCTTTCGCTACCTCGCGCACGAGGAGAGCGTGGTGTGGGGCCTGACCGAGCGCATCGTCTACGGCCTGGCGCCCAAGCTCAGGCAAGCGCTGCTGCCCGAAGATCAAAGCTCGGATCGGCCAGCTGCTGGACGGTGACGGGTTTGCCCGCCTCCATCACCCGGCGGGCGCGCGCGATGGTGTGGTGGTCGTTGACGCCCGCCGCCGCGATCAGGCGTCTCGCCCGTAGGTAGAAGAGCGTGAACGGCGGCCGGCCCGGATCACCGCGCATGACGGTCTCATCCCAGGCCAGTCCTGCTCCGACGTACTGAAGGTTCAGGTCGTACTGGTCGGACCAGAACCACGGCACCTCCCGGTAGGGCTCGGTCGCACCGGCCATCGCGTGTCCGACGGCAAAGCCCTGGCGCTGCGCGGTCTGAAAGTGCTCGACGCGGATTCGGGTCTCGTAGAGGGGATGCCAGAAACGTGTCACATCGCCGGCGGCGAACACGCCGTCGCCGGCCGTGCGCCCCAGCTCGTCCACAATGATGCCGCGGTCGACGGCAAGCCCGGCCTTGTGCGCCAGGGTCGTGCGCGGCTCGGAGCCGACGGCCACCAGCACGCGCTCCGTGAGGTCCGGCAGCGACCTCGCGTGGAGACGGAGGTCGACGCCATGCGCTCGGTGCACGCCCGCGACGTACGCGCCGAGCTCTGGCCCGAGCACACGAAGCAACGGCTGCTCCAGAGCCTCATGGACTCGGACCGCGCATCCCTTCTGCCGCGCCGCCGAGGCCACCTCGCAGCCGATGAAGCCGGCGCCGATGATGTCGAGGCTTAGCGGCGGATTCGGCGCCGCTGACGCCAGACGTGCGGGATCGGGAGGTCCCGGCGGCGTACAGCTCTCGAGGAGCGAATGCAGCTCCTCCGCCTGGGGCAGCTCGCGAAGGTAGAGCGCGTCCTCGAACCCGTCGATACGCCGGGCATCGGAGCCGGTCGCGATGCAGAGCCGGTCCCACGCGATCGTCCCGCCGCCCTCGAGCTCGACCTCGCGATGCTCAAGCCCCAGGTCGACCACTCGCTGCCCGAGCACCAGCTCGACGCCGAGCTCGCGATATTGCTCCGGGGGTCGCAGCCAGAGCCTGTCGCGGCGCACGGTCCCGAGCAGGAAGCCCTTGGACAGGTGCGGTCGCTCGTAGGGCGCATCATGCTCGGCGCCGACAAGCACGATTCGGCCGTCGAATCCACCATCGCGGAGGCCGGCCGCAACCGCGTCGCCGGCCGGCCCGGCGCCGACGATTACCGCCTGGTCGGTCGTTCCAGATCCCGCAGCTGGCGAAGCGACAGGAACAGGTAGCCGCCGAGCAGTGCGACCGCGAAGGCATAGGCGATGATGAGATAGGTCACTGCACCGGACCGGCAACGCCGCCCGGTTCCCGGGTGATCACGACGTGGACGGGGCCCGCGATGAGCTGCTTCATATCCATAAGGGTTTCGATGCGATACCGGATCGTGATCATCACCGCCGCGAGAACGATCGTGCAGAACATCGTGAAAAGAAAAGTGGCGAGCATCTGCGCCGGCAGCGCGTCGTTGATGATCACCGGGCCAGGGTGATGCGTCACCCACCACGTGACGCTGAAGTGCACCACCGGCACGTCCACGAATCCGAAGATGCCAACCACCGCCGCGAGGCGGGCCGCCTGGCGTCCAGGCTCGCTCAGCCGGCGCACCAGCAGATACCCGGCGTAGATGATCCACAGCACGAGCGTTGACGTGAGGCGTGCGTCCCAGACCCAGAACGCGCCCCACACCTTCTTCGCCCACAGCATGCCCATCACCAGCGTGACGGTCGTGAAAACCACGCCAACGAGCGCGCCCGCCCGCGCCCATCGATCCGCGGCGTAATTCTCGGTGCGCAAGAAGATCGCGCCACCCAGGAGCACAACCGCAAAGCAGCCATAGGCCGCGATCGCCGAGCTCACGTGCAGGTAGAAGATGCGCTGCACGGGACCTTGCAGGAAGTCGGTGGGCGCGTAGAAGAAGATCGCCGCGCCCGCCAGCAGCATTAGCGCGACGGCCCCGACCGAGGCCTTCTCGAGCCTATTCATCCAGAACGAATCGGGCCGCCAGCGAGGTGAGCACCACAAAAAGTATGTCGAAGTCGATGAGGAGACCAATGGCCTGGTCGTAGCTGCCCGGCAATCCCATCGCCGACTGCACGGCCTGGCCACCCGCAACGATGAATGGAATCCAGAGCGGGAGCGTGAGCAAGGGCAGCAGCAGCTCTCGCGCACGCACTCGAGCGACTATCGCCGCAAACAGGCAGCCGAGCGACGCCATGCCGATCGTCGCGAGAAGAACCGCGATCACGAGATCGCCGGAGAAGGGTGTGCCGAAGAACAACGACAGCGCCGGGAGCATGACGACTTCGCAAAGAATCAGGAGCACCGAGGCGGCAATCGCTTTGCCGGCGAAGATGGCGACCGGCGATGCAGGCGTCATCAGCATCGCTTCGAGCGACGACTGCTCTCGCTCCGCCGCGAAGGTGCGGCCGAAAGCGATCAGGCCGGCGAACACCAGCGCGAGCCAGAGGATTCCGGGCGCGATCGACGGTGCGTTGCGTGAGTCGATCTGAAAGCCGAAGTTGCCGATGAGCAGCGCGAGGACGACGAACTGGGCGAGGGCCGGCACCATCTCCCTCGTGCGCCATTCCGACACGAGGTCCTTGCGCGCCACCGCGATTGCGGCGCGAAACGGATTCATCGGACCACGCGAAGGTGCGTCGCGGTGCCCAGTGACCGTCCATGACGCAGGACGAGCGTGCGCGGGCAGAGCCGGTTGGCGAGCGCGTGGTCATGCGTGGCGATCACCGCGGTCCTGCCCTTCATCACCAGGCCGAGCACTTCGGCGGCCTCCGCGTCGAGGCTGGCGTCAGGCTCGTCGAAGATGAGAAGTCGCGGTTCGTGGAGGATCGCCCGAGCGATGGCCAGGCGCTGCTGCATGCCGCGGGAAAGCAGGCTCGCCCGGCGGTGCGCGACAGATGTAAGTCCCAGCGTCTCGAGCACTTCCGCGACGCGGGACCGGCTCGCGTCCTGCAGGTCGCAGAAGAACTCGAGATTCTCGGCCGCGGACAGAGCCGGGTAGAGACCGGGGTTGTGGGCCACGTACCCGATGTAGTGGCGCAGGCGGCGGCGCTCGCGAAAAGCGTCGAGGCCCGCAATCTCGAGCCGGCCGGAGGTGGGCCGAAGCGCGGTGGCCAGGACGCGGAGCAGGGTGGTCTTGCCGGCGCCGTTGTCACCCAGCACGGCCATGTGCTCGCCCGTGTCCAGGACCAGGTCGACCCTGTCGAGCGCCAGCTCGGGGCCGAAGCGATGGGTCAGGCCGTTGGCGACGACCATGCTCATGACTGTTCCGGCGGCGTTCGGAGGAGCGGCCAGAGCACGAACGGCCCGGCCAGGAACAGCAGCAGCGTCGCGACGATGATCGCCATCGCTACGCGGGCAGAGTAACCGGGACGCGGCGTCTTGCCAACTCCGGAACCACGCTCCTCTCCCCCACATTGCCCAGCACGACGCCGAGGATGATGACCGCCCCGCCGGCCCATATCCACGTCACCAGCGGGTTGACGAAGACCCGAAACGACGCCGACCCGTCGGTTCCTGTTGCGGCGAGGACGACGTAGACGTCGGCGGTCGGGGTGGTCGTGATCGCGACGTGGGTCAGGGCCTGGCCGCCGAGACCTGCGTAGGTGGCACGCGAGGGCTCCAGGGTCTGGTCGCCGAACCGCATGGCGGCGACGAAGTCGGTGTGGTCCTGCCGCTGCAGCTGCTCCGAGCCTGTGTAGGTCAGCGTGTAGCCCGCCACGGTCACCTTCTCGCCCGGTTGCAGGGTCACGTCCTTCTCCTGCTGGGCGAAATGCGAAGCGGCCAGACCAGCCACCACCACGACGAGCCCGAGGTGGGCCAGGTATGCGCCGTACCGGCGGCGCTTGCGCAGGATGGTGCGGGGCTTCTTGAAGGCGCGGCCGTACATGGTGAAGACAGTGGCCGCGGCCCCCGCCGCGAGCGGAAAGGCGAGCAGCGCGGGGGCGGACCGGACCCCAACCAGCAGCAGGCCGACCAGCACGACGCATGCGGTCGCCGCCGGCCAGCGAAGCGCGCGCAGTGAGGGGCTGCCCGCGCGCCGCCATGGCAGGAGCGGCCCCACGGCCATGAGCGCGAGGATCGCGACGAAGATCGGCCCGGCGGCTCGCTCGTAGTACGCCGTGCCAACCACGCGCTCGGCGCCGAGCATTCCGGACACCAGGGGCAGGATCGTGCCCCAGAACACCACCGCGATGACCCCGATCAGAAGAAGGTTCTGCAGGACGAACGCGCCCTCGCGCGAAACGGCTGGCGCCGGTTCCACATGGACCCGAGCGCCACCGGCCCGGAACGCGACCAATGCAGTCGCGAAGACGATGCACGCAAACAGGAAGGCGAAAAACCACGGACCGATAGCGCTGATCGCGAACGTGTGCACCGAGGGCACGACCCCGCTGCGCACGATGAAGGTGCCGAATACGACGAGCAGGAACGCGAGGATGGCCAGCCCGAAGTTCCATGTCCGCAGCCGGCCGCGCGTCTCCTGGACCTGCGAGGAGTGCAGGAACGCGGTGGTCGCGAGCCAGGGCATGAGGGCGACATTCTCGACCGGGTCCCAGCTCCAGTAACCGCCCCATCCAAGGACGTGGTACGCCCACCACATGCCAAGCAGCAGGCCGGCGGACTGCAGGCTCCACGCCAAAAGCGCGAAGCGGCGCGTGTGCCTGATCCATGCCGCGTCGACGCGGCCCGCCAGGAGCGCCGCGCACGCAAAAGCGAATGGAATGGCGAAGGATGCGAAGCCCGCGAGGACGACCGGCGGGTGGATCAGCATGCCTCCATCCCGCAACACGGGGTTGAGGCCAAGGCCATCGGGCGGGGTGATCGATAGAAGGTCGAACGGGCTCGCGACCACGGCGAGGACGAACAGGAAAAAGCTGAGGATGAGGGCGAGGATTCCGGCCGCGTAAGCGGCGACGCGGGCGCCGATTCGCGCGCTCGCGACAAGCGACGCGCTGCCGAGCACGCCGAGGATCAGCGTCCAGTAGAGCAGCGATCCCTCCTGCCCGCCGTAGAACCCGGCGGCCACCAGCGGAATCGGGGTCGACAGGTCGGTGTGCTCAGCCACGTAGGCGAGCGAGAAGTCATGTGTCAGCAGCGCGACCTCGAGCAGCAGCGCCGCGATGGCGGTCATCGCCGCCGCCGCGTAGAAGGCGCGACGGCCGACCTGGATGAAGACGTCAGCGTCGCGCCATCCTGCCCAGAACGAGAGCAGCGCGGAGAAGCCGCCCATCACGAGGCCGGCCAGAAGAGCCCCTGCCCCTAAATAGCCGAGGATCATTGGGTGTAGGGCTGAGTCGAGAAGCGCGACGGGCACTTCGCGAGCAGCGTCCGGGCGTGAAACACTCCGTCGCCGGCCAGCCTGCCTTCGACGACAACGGTGATGCCGGGTTGGAAGATGTCGGGCAGGGTGCCCGTGTACTCCACCGGCATCGACGCCGTGCCGTCCTTCTCGGTGAACGTCACGTGCAGCCCGCCACCGCTCTTTTGCACGTCGTTCTGCACCACGCCGGCTACTCGCACGTCGCCCGTGGGAGCTTGGGTTCGTAGCTGCGAGACCGTGAGGTAGTACTCGCTGGAACCGCCCGAGGCGGAGTAGATCAGGTAGCCGACGCACGCGGCGATGACGACCGCCGGCAGTCCCCACCGCAGGGCCATCGTCATGAGCTGATCAGTCCCAGGTAGTGATCGAGCGTTGAGGCGTCGAGCGGGCCGGTGAAGGAGGCGACGACGATGCCCTGCGCGTCGATGAAAAACGTTGCGGGCAGGCCGCCCACACCAAACGCCTGATACGAGCCGGTGACGATCGGGCCGGCCGGATACGAGTGGGGGTGGCGCAGTTCGAAGGCCTGGAAGCCGGACGGCGTGTCCTGGTTGTTTGCGCCGACGAACGCAACGTCGGAATGCGCGCTGGACGCGTCGGCAAGCACGCCGCCCTCCTCCACGCACGGCCCGCACCACGAAGCCCAGAAGTTGAGCACCACCGGCTTGCCCTGCAGCTCCCAGACGCGGACCTGGTCACCGCCCGACGTCTGGATGGCGAGCTTCGGCGCCATCCTGCCCAAAACTGGCGGGTTGGCCAGCGCCGCATGCTGCAGACCCCAGGCGAGCGAGAGCATCAGGACCGCGCCGAGCACGACTGCCACCGCCCCCACGACTGCTGATTTGCGGGTCAAATCGAACTGAGTCTAGTCGAGCCCGTTTGCGGTGGCGATGCGGCCGTACAGCCGTCCGCTCGGCTTGACGGTGCGCTCGAGGGTCTTGCGGTTCACCGCGATCAGGCCGAAGTGCGCGCTGTATCCGCGAGCCCACTCGAAGTTGTCGGTGTTGGTCCAGTGGAAGTACCCGCGCACGTCGACGCCGTCCTCAATCGCCAGGTGGACGTTGGTCAGGAGGTCCGCGAGGTACTTCTCGCGGGCGCTGTCGTCGGACGTGGCGATTCCGTTCTCGGTGATGTAGACGGGTTTGCCGTAACGCTTTAGCTGGTTGAGGACCTGGCGCATCCAGGACGGCTTCGAAACCCAACCCATCTCTGTGACCTCAGCGCCGGGCGGGTTGAAGCGCCGGACGAATTGATCCCGCGGCCGCCGGGGATCGAACGCGCACATCTGGCCCCAGTAATGCGCGACACCGATGAAGTCGCTGGTCGCCTCGACGATGCGACGCAACCTTCCCGGCCCGACCGGCCACCTGTCCATGACCGTCTGGGCGGCCGCCGCAGCGAGGCGATCCTGACGCCTCGCGCTCGAGGGCATGAACAGGAACTTGTGGTGAGAGAGGCCGACCGGAATATCCGGCCATCGCCGCTTCAGCGCGGCATAGGCGAGCTCGTGGGCGCGCTGCATGTTATGGGTCACGCGGTACTGACCCACCAGGTCGCCGTGACGCCCTGGTGGAAACTCGCCGGTGATCCAGCCCTGTGCGCCGTAGATGCTCGGTTCGTTGATGGTGCACCACATGCCGGCCAGGTCACCGAGCTCGTCGGCGACCCGATTGACGAATGGCATGAAGGCTCGATGCGCACCTGGCGTGGTCCATCCGCCCTTCCGGGCAAACCACGACGGGCTCGTGAAGTGATGCAGCGTGACCACGGGCAGCAGGCCTCGTTCGCGCATCTCTCCAAGGACATCGCGGTAGTGGCGGATCTGCCGGGTGTCAAAAGCGCCCTCCGTTGGTTCGATGCGCGACCACTCGACGGAGAGCCGGTGCGCGTTCTGGTTGAGCTCGCCCAAGAGCGCGAAGTCTTCGCGGTATCGGTTGTAGTGGTCGCACGCCACCGCTGACGTGTCGCCGTTCGCGATGTGGCCCGGTTGCTGTTCCCACTCCCACCAATCGCAGTTGCGATTGTCGCCCTCGACCTGGTGCGCGGCGGATGAGGTCCCCCATAGGAACCCTTTAGGAAAGTGCCTGGCGCGTCCCTCTCCCTCCAGGGAGAGGGACTTTTCCTTTGCAGGGTGAGGGTGACTCGGCCCGCCCAACTACGCAGCAGCGCTCTCGGGCTTGTCGACCTGCGGCGGCGGGATGTACTCCCAGGCCCTCGGCGTCTCGCCTTCGAGGTCGAGCTGCAGCATGCCGGCCTTGTCGATGCTCTTGCGGTGCATCTCGCGCTCGTTCTGCGGCCGACCGTCGAGCAAGATCCAGGCCGCATTCAGCGGGTCGGCGTGGCTGACCAGAGCGATCGTCTCGCCGGGATGCTGCCGCGCGAGGCGGCGGACCACGCCCAGCACGCGCCCACCCATGGCCTCGTAGGACTCGTCGCCCGGAAGCAGCCCGCGCTTTGCTTTGTGCACCACCCAGAGCGGTCGTCGCACCGGGATCTGCCAGAAAGGCACTCCCTGCAGGTACCGGCTGAACTCCGCCTCGCTGAGGTCGGGGTCAGCCTCCAGGGCCGGAGCCGGCGAGAGACTGCCTGCGATGATCTGCGCGGTTTCCGCCGCGCGGGTCAGCGGGCTGTGGACGAGGCGGCCGATGCCAGAGGTGCGCAACCGCTCGCCCAGCGCCGCCGCCTGCGCGCGCCCGAGCGCGCTGAGCTGGAAGCCGTCGAGATGCCCATAAAGCACGTGGTGCGGATTCTCCACATCCGCGTGTCGGATCAGGAAGAACCGGCTCAGGTGAGGTGCGCTTAGCTGCGGTAAGCGCCGACCGTGGTCCGGTTGGTGCCGGCCGAACGGCCCGATTCGAGAGCCTGGTGCGCCTCGCGCAAGAGGTTGCCGGTGTACTCGCGGCGGTTCATCATGCCGGCCTCGTCCAACGGCCGGTAGCCGGCGTCTATGGTCGCCGCGCCGCAGCTGACCGTGATCCGCTTCCAGGCGCCGCTGGTGCCGAAGTCGTGGGAGGCGATGGAGCGCCGGAGCTTGTCCGCGGCGAGCGCCGCGCCTTGCTCATCGGTCTCGGGCAGGACGATCGCGAAGTGCGGCGGGCCGTCTGCGTCCAGGAAGGCGACGGTGTCGGTGTCACGGATTGCCTGGCCCAGGCGCTCCGCCATCTCCCGCAGCAGCGCCTCGACCTGGATCTGCTCGAGCTCCTTGTGGATGTGCTCGGCGTGGTCCAGCTCGACCACCAGCACCGAGAGCGGCCGGTGGTAGCGGACGGCGCGGTTGGCTTCCTGGCCGACCAGCGCGTTGACGAACTTCGAGTTCCAGATGCCGGTGGTCGGGTCGACCACCCCGAACAGAGGACTCGAGGTGCGGTCGGTCTGGCTGTGGCCGCAGCTCGGGCAGTACTGTGAGGTCTCGGGAACTTCCGAGCTGCAGTACCAGCAGGTGGTCATGGGCGCAGATTCTAGGCTTCGGCCCCGGCGGTCGCTCTTGGCAAACCAAGGACTGGGGGAGAATCAGCTCGATGACAGATCAGGGCGAGCTGTTTCCGATTCCGGCCTCCTCAGAGCCCAAAGCCCCCCTGGCGACCCGGATGCGCCCCAAAAGCTTCGACCAGCTGGTCGGGCAGCGCCAGGTGGTCGACGTGCTCCGGCGGCTCACCCAGGGCGGCAACCTGCCGAGCATCATCCTCTGGGGGCCTCCCGGCAGCGGCAAGACCACCCTGGCCGGCCTGCTGGCCACCGAGACGAGCGCAAGGATGGTGGCCATGTCCGCAGTGACGGCCGGCGTGGCGGACCTGCGAAAGGTCGTCGCCGAGGCCAAGGTGCACCGGCGTGCCGGCCTGCGCACGATCCTCTTCGTCGACGAGATCCACCGCTTCAACAAGGCGCAGCAGGACGCGATCCTGCCCCACGTGGAGGACGGCACCGTGACGTTGATCGGCGCCACGACCGAGAACCCGTCCTTCGAGGTCATCTCGCCGCTGCTTTCTCGGAGCCGGGTCTTCCGCCTCGAGCAGCTCGACCGGGACGAGCTGAAGGAGGTCGTGGAGCGCGGGCTGGAGGAGCTGCACGCCACCATCGACGGTGACGCAATGGATGCGCTCCTCGAGGTCGCCCGCGGAGATGCGCGGGTGGCGCTCAACGGTCTCGAGGCGGCGGCCGGGCTGGCCGGCGAAGGCGCCATCGCGCTGGAGCAGATCGAGCAGGCGCTGCAGCAGCGGCACCTGCTCTATGACCGCGCCGGCGACCAGCACTACGACATCGTCTCGGCGCTGATCAAGAGCGTGCGCGGCAGCGATCCCGACGCGGCCGTCTACTGGATGGCCCGGATGCTGGAGGCGGGTGAGGACGTGATGTTCGTGGCGCGGCGCCTGGTCATCCTCGCCGCCGAGGACGTCGGCCTCGCCGACCCCCAGGCACTGCCGGTCGCGGTCGCCGCGCAGCAGGCGGCGCACTTCATCGGCATGCCGGAGGCGGTGCTTCCGCTCACAGAGGCGGCGCTCTACCTCGCACTGGCGCCGAAATCCAACTCGGCGCTCACCTCGTACGGCGCAGCGCGTGAGCTGATCCAGGAGACGGGGAACGAGCCGGTGCCGATGCACCTGCGCAACGCGCCCACTGGCCTCATGAAGTCGATGGGCTACGGCCGCGACTACAAATACGCACATGACTACGAGAGCGGAGTGGCCGACCAGGTTCATCTGCCCGAGAACTTGAAGGGCCGCAAGGTCTACTCGCCCAACCCGCGCGACCGCAAGCCGGGAAAATAGGTCTCTGCATGCGCGCCCAGACCCCGGATAGTCGCGACTATCCGGGGATCCCGACGGAACAAACTGCGGATAGTCCGGACTATCCGGTGAGACGGCGCCAGGTGCGAGTTGGCTGACGCGCTCCTGATCTTCAAACCTGACTCCGCCTACCGCCTGGCCGCGCGCGCCGGGATCTGGGGCTGGCTGGCTTCGGAGCGGGATTGGAACGTCGAGTCGCTCGAATGGTTTCAGCCTCCGGCGTCTCTCATCGAGAGTCATTACGACTTCCTGCAAGGCCGGCCTTTCTTCCCCTGGCTTGTCGACTTCATGTCGGCGCTGCCCGTCGTGGTCGGGCGCATCACGGCTTCCGAAGACGCCCTGAAGCAGATGCGACACGAGCTCGGTGAAACGCAGATCGCGAAGTCGCGTCCGGGGTCGCTTCGCGAGCGGTACGGCATCTACGGGGGCCTCAACTGCCTTCACCTCTCGGATGCGCCCGAGACCGGCGCGGCGGAGGTCAAGCGCTGGTCAGGGCTCGTCCAGCTCGACCAGGTCAAGGTGCGGCTCGATGACGTCAGCGACAAGCCCGACCACACCTTTCACCTCAGGTCGCTCGCCACCCAGGTCGCGGGCGGCATCCACACCGAGCTTGCGTCTCAGATGATCCGGGAGCTGCTGGCCCAGGAATCCGACCTCGGCGGCGAAAAGCTCGACGCGCTCTGCCGGATTACTTTGGGGGCGTTGTCCTAGATTCGACCGGAGCGCTGTAGATGGTCACGGGTTTCGTGAACAGCTCCGAGTTGGGGATGACGATGAGGTGGCCTTCATCGCTCTTCAGCAGGGTCACGCGCAGCCGGACCTCGGTGATCACGCCGGTGTGGGCATCGATACTCACATGGTCGCCGACCCGGATGTGCCGCTCGAGCAGGACGTAGTAGCCCGAGACATAGTCCCTGAGAAGGTCCTGGACCCCAAGCGCCGCGACCACCGTGGCCAGCAGAAGACCGAACAAGGTGACGTTGGCGCTTTGCACGGCGAATCCCAGGGCGGCGAACAGGCCCAGGAGGATCACGGTCGCCGTCGCCACACGGCGGCTCACGACCACCATGTCCGAGCGGACCTGCCGCTTCCGTAGCTGCTCGCCGACGATGTGCGCGACGAAGCGCGCGGCGAAGATGAAGCCGAGAAAGACGACCAGCCCGGCGACGACGAAGAGCGCGTTGTGGACCGGGCCCCCGTTCGTCAGGTCCCGGTTGATGTCGTAGCCGCCTACGGCGGCCGCGATCATGCTTCGGTCTCGGCTGCTTCCCCTTCCGCGGGAGCCTCGCCCTCGGCAGCGGCCTCGCCTTCGGCCGGCACCCCGGCCTCCACGGCGGGAATCTCCTCTTCGACCTTGAGCTCGCGCTTGTGCACGATCTTGACCACCAGCTCGTCGGCGTCGTCCATCACGGTCACGCCCTTCGGCACCGTGATCTCAGAGACGCGGAGCTCCGACTCGATCTCCTCGAGCGGCGTGAGGTCGACCTCGAACGCCTCGGGGATGTCGGACGGCAGACACTCGACGTGGATCGAATGCAGCGGCTGAAGGATGTCGGCGTCGCCACGCTTCACCGCGGCTGACTCGCCTGTCAGGCGGATCGGGACCTCGACCTCGATCTTCTCCTGCAGGTTGACCTGGTAGAAGTCGACGTGGATTGGTCCGAGGCGGCGGGGATGGGTCTGGATCTCACGGACCAGCACCTTCTCGGTCTTGCCGTCGATCGCCAGGTCGACCAGGTGCGTGCGCCCGGACTTGACGTAGACCTTCTGGAACTCGAGCCGGTCGAGCGTGATCGGGGTCGGCTCGGTGTTGTGCCCGTAGACGATGGCCGGTACCTTGCCCTCGCGCAGCAAACGGCGCGAGCGTTTGCCGAGTGGTTGGCGGGGCAATGCCTTCAATTCCATAGTTGCGCCTCGGGTTGAGAGGCCCGCATATGATACGCCAACCTTGCGGAGCGCCCCGCCGCCGAGCCTCGCCGACCCCGGGCTTCGCGTCGTGGCGGGGCTCATCGACCTGGTCATGCTCGCGGTGCTGTTCGGACTGGTCGAAGGGGTGACAAGGGGCAGCCACGGCGGCGCCTTCGCCGTCGACCTTGCTGTCGCTCTGGTCTACTTCGGCTACTTCTGGAGCGCGCACGGGCAGACGATCGGTCAGATGGTGTTCGGATTTCGCGTGCGCGACGCCAGGACCGGCAAGTTTCCGGCCGTCGGCATCGCCGTGATCCGCGGACTGATCTGGTGGCTTGAAGTCGTCTTCTGCTGCTTCGGTGCGGTCGGCTGGCTGTGGATGTTCTGGGATCCCCGGCGCCAGGGCTTCCACGACAAGGTCGCGGGGACGATCGTTACGTCGACTTAGAGCGAGGGGGTCGGAGTCGGGATCGAGTTGACGATGCTGGAGAAGGCGAGGCCGAACAGCAGGATGGCCACGCCCAGGATGATCGCGATCCCGAGCCCGGTCCCGCCCGTGATGATTGCAGCCAGAGCCTTGCCGCTCCCGCCCAGCGTGCCCTGGCTGGCGGCGATCTTGTTCCGCGCCATGAACCCGAGGACCACCGCCACGATGCCGAGCGGGATGACGATGAGCTCGCCGATGCCACAGAAGCACGCAAGAGGCAGCAGGCACAGGGAGAGGATGCCCAGCACCATCGCCGGCATGGCGTACTGGGCGTCCGCCACTACGCCTGGAGGGGCGTACGGAGTTGGCTGCCCGACGCCGGGTTGGTACGGCTGAGGAGGAGGCGGCAGGCTGTCGGGCGGCGGAGGATTCTCGCCTGGCGGCCCGCTCGACATGCGCGGATGTTACTTGGTCGCCGACTCCGGAAAACGTTTTCGCAGCCAGTCGACGATTTCTTGCAGCGGCGTCCCCGGCGTGAATATCTCTTCCACCCCACTCTTCTTCAGGGCGGTGATGTCGTCGTCCGGGATGATGCCGCCGCCAAATACGATGATGTCCGTCGCCTTGCGTCGCTTCAACTCTTCGACCACCGCCGGGAAAAGCGTCATGTGCGCGCCGGAATGGATCGAGAGTCCGATCACCTGCGCGTCTTCCTGCAGCGCTGCGTCGACCACCATCTCCGGCGTCTGGCGAAGGCCGGTGTAGATCACCTCGTAGCCTGCATCCCGAAGCGCGCGCGCCACGACCTTCACGCCGCGGTCGTGGCCGTCCAGCCCGACCTTGGCCACCACGATCCGCACCGGACGCACGGCAGTCGCCATCAGACGACGGCGGTCTCTGTGTACGTGCCGAACACCTCGACCATCGTGTGCATGATCTCGCCCTCCGTGGCGTATGCGCGGACCGCGTCGAGGATGTACGGCATCAGGTTGTCGGTCCCCGCAGCCGCCTTGCGCAGCCGGTTGAGCGCGTTGCTGCACTTCGCCTGGTCGCGCTTGCGGCGGACCTCACTGATCCGCTCCGCCTGCTGGCTCTCGAGGCGCGGGTCGATCCGCAGAATCTCGATCGCCTCCTCGTCCTCGACCGTGAAATCGTTGACCCCGATGACGATCCGGCGCTTCTGCTCCAGCTCCTGCTGGTAGCGGAATGCGGCGTCGGCGATCTCCTTCTGGAAGAAACCGACCTCGATCGCCGGGATGACGCCGCCGATCTCCTCGATCCGCTTGAAGTACGCCTCCGCCTGCCGCTCCATCTCGTCGGTCAGCGCCTCGACGAAGTAGCTGCCGCCGAGCGGGTCGATGGTGCTGGCAACGCCGGTCTCGTAAGCGAGCAGCTGCTGCGTGCGCAGGGCCAGCCGCGCGGCCTTGTCCGTGGGCAGAGCGAGCACCTCATCCATCGCATTCGTGTGCAGCGACTGCGTCCCACCGAGCACCGCGGCCAGCGCCTCGACGGCGGTGCGCGCGATGTTGAGCTCGGGCTGCTGCGCGGTCAGCGAGACGCCGGCGGTCTGGGTGTGGAAGCGGAGCTTCCAGGAACGTTCCTGCTGGGCGCCGTAGCGCTCACGCATCCAGCGCGCCCAGATCCGGCGAGCAGCCCGGAACTTGGCGATCTCCTCGAAGAAGTCGATGTGGGCGTCAAAGAAGAAGGAGAGCCGAGACGCGAAGTCGTCGATGTGCATGCCCCGTTCGAGGCACGCGTCGACATACGCCATGCCGTCGGCGAGGGTGAAGGCCAGCTCCTGCGCCGCGGTCGACCCGGCCTCGCGGATGTGATAGCCCGAGATGGAGATCGTGTTCCACTTCGGCACCTCTTTCGCGCAGTACTCGATGGAGTCAACCACCAGGCGCATCGACGGCGCGGGCGGAAAGATGAACTCCTTCTGCGCGATGAACTCCTTGAGGATGTCGTTCTGCAGCGTGCCACCCAGCTTGGACGCAGGCACGCCCTGCTCTTCGGCCACCGCGATGTACATGCACAGAAGGATCGCCGCGGGAGAGTTGATGGTCATCGAGGTGGTGATGTCGCCCAGGGGTATGCCCGCGAACAGGGTCTCCATATCGGCGAGCGAGTCGATGGCGACACCGCAGTGTCCGACCTCACCGCGGCTCGTTGGCGCGTCCGAGTCCTGGCCCATGAGCGTCGGCATGTCGAAGGCGACCGACAGGCCTGTTTGCCCGTTGGCCAGCAGGTACTTGTAGCGCCGGTTGGTCTCTTCGGCGGTGGCAAACCCGGAGAACTGGCGCATCGTCCACAGCCGCCCGCGGTACCCGCTGGGGTGTATTCCCCGCGTGTAAGGAAACTGGCCGGGATACTCCTCGGCCCGCCGCGGCAGGTCCGCAGACGTATACAGGGGCTCGAGCGGGATGCCCGAGATGGTGGAGGTCTCGATCCCGTCCTCGCGGACCGGGCTGGACTCGAACTCCTCTTGCCACGCCTGCTTTGCGTCCCGTGCTCGAACTTTCATTGGCTCAAATCAATTATCGGTTCGCGTCCGGAGGATCTCCTCCGCCGTACGGTACGGGGTGCCGTCCTTCAGCAAACGCTCGGCCAGCGTCGGGTCTTCCCGGAGCGCACGCCGGGTGCGCTCGCGGGCCAGCTCGGCGGCAACCTCGGCAGTCTCATCCCTGAGCCGGCGCTCGCTCAGCTCCTTCGCCTTGCCGGTCTTCTCGAGATGGGTCCGGTGGGCTAGGACCGCCACCCACAGCTGCTCGACGCCCTCCTGCCGGGTGGCCACCGTGGGGATGATCGGAGGCTTCCAGCTCGTCTTTGGCGCCATGTTCAGCATGGTCCGCAGCTCAGCCACAACCCTTCCGTGACCGTCGATGTCGGCCTTGTTGACGACGAAGACGTCCGCGATCTCGAGGATGCCGGCCTTGATCATCTGCACGCTGTCGCCCAGGTTCGGCGTCAGCACCACCACGGTGGTGTCCGCCACCGCGGCGACTTCGAGCTCGGACTGCCCCACTCCGACCGTCTCGAGGATCACCTCGTCGAAGCCGAACGCACCGAGCAGGCGGATCGCCTCGCGGCTCGCCAGGGACAGGCCGCCCAGGTGTCCGCGAGCGCCCATGCTGCGGATGAATACCTTCGGGTCGAGCGCGTGGCGCTGCATACGGATGCGGTCGCCGAGGATGGCGCCTCCGGTGAACGGGGAGTTCGGGTCCGTGGCCAGCACGGCGACAGATTGTTTCCTTGTGCGTAGAAGCGACACCACCGCGTCGACCAGCGTCGATTTGCCTGTGCCTGGAGCCCCCGTAAAACCGGTTACGCCGGGGAGGCGGGAGTCGCTTCGGAGGGCATCCTCGAGGTCGCGGACTGTCGGGTCTCGGCGCTCCACCAGGCTGATCGCTCGCGCCAGTGCCCGGACATCGCCCGATCGAAAGCGCTCCAAGAGGTCGGCGTCAGAAGGCAGGTTGCTACTCGCCCAAGAAGCGTAGGGCGTAGTCGTGGCCCAGAACGACCACGACGCCGAAGGTCTGCTGACCCGGCGAAGGGGCGGGGTTGGTGGGCGTCGCGCTCACCACGGTGCCGCCGACAAACTCGTGCAGCCAACTCGTAGTCAGGGGAAACTTGCCTCCTGAGTAGTCGAGGATCAACGTTTGCGACGATGCTCGATGCCTCACGGGATCCGTGAGCTGTAGACCCGTTGGGTCGAGCATCGTCGTGACGCGCGACTCCAGACCTGGAAAGTTGGTGGCCCCGTTGACGAATTGCACCGGCGCTTTCTCCGCCAGGGTCTTGGGGTCGATGAACACCCCCTCGGCGAAGAACTTGTGAATCATGGAATACGTCGGATCGTCCGGGCAAAGCTGGGAAACACCCGGTCCCATTCCGCAGTCGAAAGAGTCGAGGAGGTTACCCTCGCCCGTCGGTGACGGCCCTGTCAGGGCGACCCGGATGATCGAGCTGTCAGGCAGGTTCTTGCCCCAGTCGTAGATCGCCTTCATGTCCGAGATGCCCATGTCGGTGTGGATGTTCTTCTGCAGCGCGTTCAGCAGCTGAGGCGCCTTGGCGAAGCCGTTGACCGTCGTCGTCTTCTTCTTGATCGCCTCCATGATGTCCTGCTGCCGCCGCGCGCGGCCGAAGTCCGACGCCTGCTGCGGTTGATCGGCATGCCTCGAGCGGGCAATCTCCAGCGCCTGCTCTCCGTTCAGGTGCTGGCACCCGGCTTTGAAATGGATCGGCCGGTAGCCGTTGCTGTAGTCCGGGTATGACTCGTCGTCGAGGTTCGTGCTCAGACAGATGTCGACTCCCCCGAGCGCGTTCACCATGTCGCGAAAAGCCACGAAGTCGACCGCGATGTACCGGTCGAATGTGATCCCGGTCACCTTGCTGACCTCGTGCTCCGCCGCGTAGCCGCCGCCGTTCGGACCGGAGTACTTCGAGTCGACGCAGCAGATGATGTTCGTGTACGGAACCTCATAGGCGGCGTTGATCTTGTTCACCCACACGCGGCTCGTCGTGCTCTGCAGGTTCATGTGCACGACCAGGTCGCGCGGGATCGACGCCATCATCACGCGATTGCTGGTCGGGTCGATGGACACGGCCATGATCGAGTCGGTCAGGTAGGGCGCGTCGTTCTCGTAGCCGCCCATCCCGAGCAGAAGGATGTTCACCTGCTGGCCGTGCTTGAGCTTGTAGGCGATGGTCCCGGGGGACGGCTCGACGGCCTGCACCACCTCGCCGATCGGGTTGATGTGACGACCTGTGGTCGCGGTGACGAAATCGTCGAACCGCTTGTACGTCAAGGTTGCGCCGACGATTACGGCAAGCAGGAGAGCGGCCGCGACCGCCGCCGGGAAGGACCTCGTCAGGCGGTAGGAGACGCTGTAGCGGGAACGCCTGGCCCTTTTCGGCCTGGGCCGGAACATGAGCACCGGGATTCTAACAACGGAGTCTTGGGATCGAGGGTTACGGCGAGGGCGTGGCGTTCGAGTTGTTCAACGCTCCTGAAACGATGACGAAGAAGAACCAGGCCACGCTGGCGACGAAGCCTACGACGCCGAGGACAAGCCCGACGATCGCGAGCGTTCCTCCACCCACCGCGCCTCCACTGGTCGCAATCCTCTGTCGCGAGATGAAGCCCATGATGGCCGCGGTCGGTCCGAGAATGATCCCCAGGCAGGCAACGGAGCAGGCAATCGACACGATGCCGATGACAAGGGAGGCGATGGCGAGGCCGTCCGTTCGCTGACCCGCGTAACCGGCGCCGGGCGCCATGTACCCACCCGGAGGCGGCGGAACGTATCCCCCACCTCCCGGCGGCGGCGGCACAAAGCCTCCGCCCGGTGGCGGCGGCGGTGCCCCGTAGCCACCGCCCGGCGGCGGCGGTGGCGGGTTGTAGCCGCCCCCATAGGGCGGCGGAGGCGGAGGCGGTGATCCGGGTGCAGGAGGAGGAGGCGGCGCTGGGGGTTCACTGCCCCCGCTCGGCGGAGGTGGCGGCGGCGGCACGTCCGACATTTACTTCCTCCTACTTGGTTGGGGTTGTGGTCGAACCGATTTCGAAACTACGGATGATCCAGGCCTGCATGGCGAGCGCATAGACGGTTGTGAACACGACGCCGATGAAGCACGCAAACGCACCAAGCTGGCCGATGAAGCCGGCCGCGATCAGCATAAGGCCCGCGATGAGGGTGTTGAGCGGCGAGGAGCGAGCTCGGCGAAAGATCGCCTCGACGTGAAACCCGCCGGCGATGCCTCCGTGGTCGACACCGAGCACGATCGACGGCATGGCAAAGGTCAACGCCAGCGAGCCAATCGTCACGACGCTGAAAGTCAGCAGCATCAGGGCGAAGGCCACGACCACGAGAAGGCCGTTCGGCGCATCGTGGCCTTGCTGCGCAAGCACGACCACAGCCGGGACATAAAGCACCGTGCCGACCACCGCCAGGCCAAGGTAGTAGACGAGGTAGACGACGAAAAGCTGCACACCTCGGGCGAGGTAGTCGAAGTTGGCGGGCGGAAGCTTCTCGTCACCCGCCCGCAGGCGGTCGAGGGTGGCGAGCATCCAACCGAGTCCGTTGATGCCGCCGACGATGGGAATCAGCTGGATGAGTCCCATGATCAGGATCTTGTTCAGCCAGTCAGGATCCCGGAAAGGCCAGCCGAACGCGTCGCCGATGCGTTCCACCGGCGTCTAGGACGGCGGCGGGCCGAAAACTGCGACCAGCACCAGGACGAACCAGATCAAGAAGACGATCGCGCCGGCGGCAGTGCCCACGGCGCCCATGACCCAGCCGGCCACCGCGGTGCTGCGTCCGCCCAGGGTCTGCGGTGAGGCGGCGATCCTGCTCACCGCCGACCTGCCGAGGAAGTAGGCGACCGGGCCGAGAATCATCGCCAGCAGGCCCAGCGCCAGGAAGTTCAGGAGCTCGCCCAGCCCGGTCAGGAGCGCGATCACGCCCAGCAGAAAAACGACCATCGCGAGCAGCAGCGCGACCGTCGAGATGATGAGCGACGCCAGGGCGCGCTTCTCAGTCCGGCCCGCCGGCGCCGGCGGAGCCGGGTACATGGGTCTCCGGTACTGCGGCGCGATCGCGTAAGGCGGTACCGGAGGGGGCGGTGGCGGCGGCGGCGGAGGTCTCTGCGGCTCGGCGCTCAACGCAGGAGCGCCCGGGCGATGACCACGCGCTGAATCTGGTTCGTGCCCTCGTAGATCTGCGTGATCTTGGCGTCTCGCATCATCCGCTCCACAGGGTAGTCCGAGATGTAGCCGTATCCGCCCAGCAGCTGTACGCAATCAGTGGTGACCCTCATCGCCATGTCGGACGCAAAGAGCTTGGCCATGGCGGCGACCTTGGTCAGGTCGGGCGCTTTGCCGTCGACCTTCGTCGCGGCCTGGTAGACCAGGTAGCGCGAGGCCTCGATCTGGGTCGCGATGTCGGCCAGCATGAACTGGATGCCCTGGAAGCTCGCGATCGGCTGGCCGAACTGCTGCCGCTCCTTGACGTAGTTGAGTGCGTATGCGAATGCGCCTTCGGCGATGCCGAGCGCCTGCGCCCCAATGCCGGGTCGGGAGCGATCCAGCACCGCGAGGGCGAGCTTGAAGCCGGCGCCCTCCTCGCCAAGCCGATTCGCAGCGGGCACCTTCACGTCCTCGAGCACGACATGCGCCGTGGGCGAGCCGCGGATTCCGAGCTTGTGCTCGAGCTTCTCCACTTTCCACGGGCTCGTCTCCCGCTCGAGGACGAAGGCTGAGATGCCGCGGTGGTCTTCCGTTGCATCCGTCTGCGCGAAGACGACGAGGGTGCCGGCGATGCTGCCATGCGTGATGAACTGCTTGGTGCCGTTGAGCACGTACTCGCTCCCGTGCTTCGTGGCGCGAGTCTTCATCGCCGCGGCATCGGAGCCACTCCCGGGCTCCGACAGGGCGTACGCGGCCACCTTTTCTCCTGACGCGAGCGGCGGACAGAGCCGCTTCTTCTGCTCTTCCGACCCGGCCACCAGGATCGGGTAGGAGCCCAGCGCCTGGACGGCGAGAATCAGCGACGAGCTGGCGCACGCCTTCGCGATCTCCTCGATGCCCATGCAGATCGTGACGCTCGAGCCGGAGATCCCGCCGTACACCTCGGGAAATGGAATGCCGAGGATGCCGTTGTCGGCGAAGAGCCGCTCGATGTCCTTTGGATACTCGCCGGTCTGGTCGATCTCCGCCGCGCGTGGCGCCACGCGGTCCTGGACGAGCTCGCGGATCGTGTCCCGGATCGCGACCTGCTCCGCGCTGAATTCGAAGTCCATTCGAGCTGGATTATCCGGTGTTGACTAATTCTCGCGCGATCACGATGCGCTGGACCTGGTTCGAGCCTTCATAGATCTGGAGCGCCTTCGCGTCGCGCATGTGTCGCTCGAAAGTGCTGCCGGCGCGTGCGCCCTCCTCGCCCGCGATCTGCAATGCGTCGATCGCGACCTGCATCGCCGTGTCGGTGCAGTGCAGCTTGGCCATCGAGGCCTGGCGCGTGAAGGGTCCGCCCCGACTGCAGAGCCAGGCGGCCTGGTAGGCGAGGAGGCGCGCCGACTCGACGCGCGTGGCCATGTCCGCGAGCGTGAACTCGTCACCCTGTTCGTGTCCTCTGGCGCGCATCAGTGCGCGAGCCTCATCGACCGCCGCCTGGGAGATGCCCAGACCCTGGCCCGAGATGCCGATGCGTCCCGAATCGAGCGCGCGCATGGCGACGACGAAGCCCTTGCCCTCGGCACCGAGCCGGTTGGCGGCCGGAACTTCGACGTCTTCGAGCACGAGCTCGCCGGTGGGCGAGCCGTTCAGGCCCATCTTGTCGAACACCTGCCCGACCCGAAGCCCAGGGCTGCCGGCCGGGACCAGGAACGCGGTCACGCCGGCCGCGCGCGCGTCCGGCCCGGTCCTCGCGAACACGACGTACAGCCCCGCGTGGCCGACGTTGGTGATGAACGTCTTGGTGCCGCTGAGGACATAACCGTGTCCGTTTCTGCGCGCCGTCGTCTTCAAGGACGCCGCATCGGATCCCGAGGCGGGTTCTGTCAGCGCGAAGGCGCCCAAGAGGGCGCCCGAGGCGAGCTGAGGCAGCCAGCGCTTTTTCTGCTCCTCATCCCCGAACAACAGGATCGGTTCGGTCCCGACGCTGGTGTGGACGTCGACGATCACCGCCGTGGATGCGCACGCCTGCGCCAGCTCCTCGATGCAGATGGCGAAGGCCAGGGCATCGAGGCCGGCGCCGCCATATTCGCGGGGAATCAGGACCCCCATGAGGCCGGATTCGGCCGCCGCCCTGACCCCTTCTTCGGGGAACCGGTGTTCGCGATCGACCTCGGCGGCCAGCGGCCGAACCACTCCTTGCGCGAGTTCGCGAACCGCGGACCGGAACGTCGCGTGCTCGGGCGCAAGTTCGAGGTCCAACTCAGACGTTAACTAGAATAGTGGGCTTGACAATGGACGCAGGGCCGAGGTATCTCGAGGGCACGACCGTAGGGAGTGGCCGCGACATCATCGGCGTGCGGCGGGATCGCATCGCGGACATCATCAGCACGGGGCGCGAGATCATCTCTCGGGCCAAGTCCGAGAAGATCCTCCCGGACACCATCACAGGTGCCACCGCCGCGCTGCTGGTCACCATCGCAGGCTACGGCGAGCCCCTTTCAGAAGGCCAATGGCGTGAGCTGGCCGGGGTCGTGGGCGGGATAATGCGCGACAGCACGTACGCCGACCTCGCCCGCCTCCGGACATTGATCACCCAGGAACAATTTCTGAATGTGGCTCGCAACCAGGGATATGCCCGCTTCATACGCCGGCTCGACGACGGCAGATGGGTTTGCGAGCTGACCCCAAAGCTTGAAGATCTTCCAGACGAGTGAGGGGCATCTCGGGCTGAGCGCAGCGCTCCGCTCGCGGGTAGTTCACATTCTCTTCGCGCTCATCTTCCTTTTCGCGGTCGTGAGCCCGGCCGCCGTGGTCTTCGCCGTGGTCTGGATGGCGCCACCGGTCGCGACCGGCTCAGCCGCGTCGGCAGGCATCCAGCCCGAGCGCCTGTTGCCGCCGCCCGACGTGCAGCCCACCAGCCTGCCCGACTCTCCTTACAACGTGTACGCAAACACCCTTTCCGGCGCGGTGCCGTGCCCGCTGTGCGAGCTGCCGCCCCGCGTCTACGTGCCCAACAGCAAAGCCGGGACTATCGACGTCATCGACCCTCGGACATTCAGCGTGGTCGACCACTACCGCGTCGGCTCTATCCCCCACCACATCGCACCGGCATGGGACATGAGCGCCCTCTATGTGGACAACGAAGGGTCGAGCAGCCTGACGGTGCTGGACATCCACACCGGAAAGCCCGTCGACCAGATCAACATTCCTTTTCCCTACAACCTCTACTTCACCCCTGACGGCACGAAGGCGGTCGATGTCGTCGAGCGCCTGCAGCGGATCGAGTTCCGCGACTGGCGGCACGGTTGGGCGCTCTTGAAGTCGGTGCCGATCCCATGGCCAGGCGCGGATCATCTTGATTTCAGCGCCGACGGCAGCTACCTGATGATCTCCACCGAATACTCAGGAGTCGTCGCCAGGGTCGACGTGAACAGCATGCAGCTCGCCGGCTCGGTCCGGGTCGGCGGCCTCCCGATCGACGTGAGGCTTTCCCCAGACGGCAACTACTTTTACGTGACGAACCAGGGCCGGATGGGCGTGTCAGTCATCGACCCGGTCGCGATGAAAGAGATCCAGTTCATTCCCACGGGCCGCGGCGCGCACGGCCTGCAAGTTTCGCGCGACACCAAATCCCTCTACGTGTCGAACCGGCTCGAGGGCTCCATCTCGGTGATCGACTTCGCAAGCCGCAGCGTCGTCGCCAAGTGGCAGATGCCCGGAGGCGGCAGCCCGGACATGCTGCAGCTCAACCCGGAAGGCACCCAGCTATGGGCTTCGGGCCGCTACCACGCGGAGGTATATGTGTTCGACACGAGGAGCGGCAAGCTGATCCAGAGAATCCGGGTCGGTGCCGAGGACCACGGCCTGACGTACTTCCCGAACGTCGGGCAGCACAGCCTGGGCCACAACGGGGTGTATCGCTAGTCAGGCCCCCGCGGGATACCGAGAGTCATAGTCGGAGCGACCGGCATGATCTGTCCGTCGTCTGCTTTGATCAGCTGCCATCCACCTTCATGCACCAGCCAGTGATGCCGGTGACAGAGAAGGATCAGGTTGGACAGCTCTGTGTTGCCGCCGTTGACCCAGTGCACGAGGTGATGTCCGTCGCACCTCGAGGCCGGCCGATCGCAGCCGTCCCACTGGCAGTGCCCGTCGCGGGCTTTGAGCGCACGCCGCGCCGGACCCGAGATGACTCGCTTGGAACGACCGACATCGACGACGACTGATTCCTGGTCGAGCAGGACCCGCATCACGCTGCAGTCGCAAGCCATGCGCTGAACAGCGGTGGCGGAAACCGGGAGCGAGAACTCCATCTCTCCGCCCCCCGCTCCCGCCAGGGCCTTCACCGTCTCGACGGTGGCGGTGATCTGCAGGTTGGCCGGCTTGCCACCGTGGGCCAGCTCGACCAGAGCGTCGGCGTAGCGCCTGGGCAGGTCGCGCTCATCGTCGGCGCCCGCCATGCGCGCCAGCGGCTCCAGGGCCGTCCGCACCGCCGCGCCACCGACCGGGTCGAGCACGCCATTGATCAGCAGGCAGCCGTCCTCGGCGGCGCTCAGGCTGAGGTGGCGGTTCTCGACCAGG
>VBGP01000010.1 GCA_005880795.1 Chloroflexota bacterium
GGCGCAGCGCTCGATCATGTCGACCAGGTCAGGCTGGGCGAGCCGCGCGGTCCCCGAACCGTCGAGCATCTCCGCCGTTCGGCTTCCGAGCGAGCCGTCGAGGAAAGCCTTCACGCCCCAGAAGCGCAGCCAGGGATCGCCCCAACCCGAGCGCACGCCCATCCGCTCTGCGTGGGGCAGGTCGGCGAGTGGGAGGTTGTAGGTCACGCGGACCGGCAGCGGTCCGCGCGAGCGCAGTCGCTGCAAGGACCCCAGACCGCGTGCGCTGTCCATCGAGTGGACCGAGGTGAGGCCGAGCCGCGCGAGGTCCGAGAGCACTTGAGCCATCGCGCCGTCCTCGTCGGCGTCGGTCGGGGCGGGCAGGATGCGCGAAACCAGGTGCATCGCGGTCTCGCGCAGGATGCCCGACGGCTCGCCCTTCGCATCGCGGTCGATGTTTCCGCCGGGCGGATCTTCGGTGGTGCGATCGATGCCCGCCGCGCGCAGCGCCGCGCTCGAGACCCACGCCGAGTGGCCGTCCTTCCTTCTCAGGTATGCCGGGCGGCCGCCCGCGGCCTGGTCGAGCCGCGGCCCGGTCGGAAATGCGGGATCGGACCACGCGTCGTTGTACCAGCCCGACCCGACCACCCACCCATCCTTCGGCGTGCTCTTCGCCCACTCTTTGACCCGCGCCAGCGCCTCGGCCTGGCTGCGCGCCCCGGTCAGGTCGGCCGTCAGGTTTCGGTCAGCCAGGCCTTCGAGGTGGATGTGCGAATCGGTCAGCCCGGGCCAGGCGGTGCCGCTCAGGCGGACGATTTCAGCTTTGCGACCTGCGGCCGGCCGTGCTGCCGCGCCGACGCCGAGGATGCGACCGTCCACCCCGCACGCGACCTCAGGCTCGCAGCCGGCGAATAAAACCGTCGAGATCACAGGCCGTACGACTTGGCGATGATCTCCTTCATGATCTCGTCTGTCCCGGCGCCGATCCTGGCCAGGCGGGCGTCGCGCCAGGCTCGCTCCACTGGGAACTCGCGCATGTATCCGTGCCCGCCGAGGATCTGGATCGCCTCGTCCGCGACCTCACACGCGACCTGGGTCGCGAGCAGCTTCGCCTGGGAGATCTCGCGCACCGGGTATTCGCCCTCGTCCCACTGCTTCGCCGTCTGGTAGACGAAGGACTGGATTGCCGCGACCTTCGTCCCCATGTCGACGAGCTTGTGCTTGATGACCTGGAAGTTGGCGATCGGCTGGCCGAACGCCTGCCGGTTCTTCGCGTAGTCCATCGTGTACTCGAACACGCGAGCCGCGCCCGCGATCGCGCCGGCGGCCGCGATCATGCGCTCGCCCTGCAGCTCCCACATCAGGTTCTTGAAACCCTCGCCCTCTTCGCCGATCAGGTTGCCGACCGGCACGTGGCAGTCCTCGAAGAGAAGCTCCGCCGTGTCGGACGAGTGCATGCCGAGCTTCTGGAGTGTGCGCGTGACCTCGAAGCCCGGGGTCCCCTTCTCGATCAAGAGCAGGTTGAAGCCACCGTGCCCTCGCTCCCGTTCTGTCTTGGTCACGACCAGCGCCCACTGGCAGCGCGCGCCGTTGGTGATGAAGATCTTCCGGCCGTCGACGATGAACTCGTCCCCGAAGCGGCGCGCGGTGGTGGTGATGCCGGCCACGTCCGAGCCGGCGTCCGGCTCCGTGATGGCGAGGGCGGCGATCTGCTCGCCCCGGATCGCCGGGGCCAGCCAGCGCCGCTTCTGCTCCTCGGTCCCGAATTTGAAGACGGGAGGCGTGGCCATCTCGGCCTGCACGGCGACGGCCATTCCCAGGCCCCCGCACCCGGCCCGCGCCATCTCCTCGGACAGGACCACCGCGCTGAAGTAGTCGCCGCCCTGGCCGCCGTATTCGGGCGGATAGCGAAGCCCCAGAAAACCTAGCTCACCGAACCGCTTGAAGATCGAGTCGGGGAAGGTCTTCTCCTCCCACTCCTCGAGGTGGGGCTGCACCTCTTTCTCGAGGAACCTCCTGATGTGCAGGCGGAGCTCCTCGTGCGCGTCAGTGAAGTACATCACCGCCCACGAGTGTATGCCGCGGGCGAGCCCGGCTCGGCTTACGGTATGATTCCCGGCCGAACCGCAAGCGTTCGATCAAACACGCGCTGGGAGATGGAGTTTGGGCTCGGTTATCAAAAAAAGGCGCAAGAAGATGCGCAAGCACAAGCACAAGAAGATGCTCAAGAAGACGCGATGGGCCCGGCGGGCCCACGCCTAGCAGCCTGCTCGTGTATCGGATATAGTCGGGCGCCATGGGCTGGGTAATCCTCGGTGTCGTCGTCGTCCTGATCCTCGCGTGGCTGGTATTCACGTACAACGGCCTGATCGCGGCCCGAAATCGGACCCAGGAAGCGTGGTCTGAGATCGATGTCGAGCTCAAGCGCAGGCACGACCTGATCCCCAACCTCGTCAACACGGTGCAGGGCTACATGGGCCACGAGCGCGGCACGCTGGAGGCGGTGACCAACGCCCGCGCCAACGCGGTCGCGGCCGGGGCCACGGGCGATCCGGCGAAGATCGGCCAGGCCGAGAACATGCTGTCGCAGAGCCTGCGCAGCCTGTTCGCTGTGTCGGAGAACTATCCCGACCTGAAGGCCATCTCGGCCTTCACGAACCTGCAAGAGACCCTGACGGCGACCGAGGACAAGCTCGAGTTCTCCCGCCGGTTCTACAACGGCAATGTGCGCGACTACAACATCAAGCTGCAGACCCTCCCGACCTCATTGATCGCGGGAGCGCTTGGATTCAAAGCGTTCGGCTTTTTCCAGGCGGACGAGGGCGACCGGGCGGTGCCGCAGGTCAGCTTCAACAACATGCCGTCCCCGAGCTCCCCGAGCTCGCTGCCCCCGGCGGCGGGCCCAGGCGGACCGCCAGGCCCAGGCTCAGCGGGACCTCCCCCACAGAGCTAACCCGGGGACCTCGCCCAGTCCGACTCAAAGCGAGTCACGTAGCCCTGCACCGCCGCGGCATCATCCGTCTCGATGTCGAGCTCGTGGTTGACGCCCAGCCCACTCGACGTCCAGTTCGCCGAACCCAGCACCAGCTCGGCGTCGAAGAGCCCGATCTTCGCATGCAGCAGCACACCCTTCGGGACCGGGTACCAGCGAACCTCGACGCCACCCGCGTGCAGCACCGCGTAGGCATGCAGGTTGTAGACCTGATTCGGGTCGAGCAAGACCCGGACGGCGGCCCCCCGGCGATGCGCGATCACCATCTCGGCGACGACGGCCGCGTCGGTCAACGTGTACACCTCCGCCATCACCCGGTGGACCACGCGGTTGAGGACGTGCTCGAGCATGGCGCGAATCTCGCCGCCAGGGGATGTTTGCGCGATCGGACCCGAGACCTGCGGTAGCGGCGCGGGATGCCCGCCGGCCAGGTCCCAGTCCTGGTCGAAGATACGCGCCAGCCGGTCGAGCTCAATCGCGTTGCGGGTCTCGAGCACGTAGTCGTGGTTGCGGTCGCTGTGGCGACCCCAGTTCATGCCGCCGACCGCGGCCTCGCCGTCCGCGATGAGCAGCTTGACGTGGTCGATCTGGTGCCGGCGGTCGTCGACCGGGTACGCCCGCTCGGGGATGCGTAGCGCGTCAAACACCTTGGCTGCCCGCCGGCTGACCGCGACCGTGGGATCGGTGATGACCCTGACCTCGACACCGCGCGTTTCTGCCGCGCCGATGGCCTGCACGAGCTCGTTGCGTCCCAGCTCGTACATCTCGACCAGCACTCGATGCCGAGCCGAGCTGATGAGCCTGCCGACTAGCGTGAAGATGCCGGCGTCCTGCCACAGACGCACCTCGCCGCCGGCGGCCGGCGCCGCCGGCGCCGAAACATAGGCCGGGTTCGAGCATCCCACCAGGGAGAGGAGGAGGAAGAGCAGGCAGGCCACTCGAACCACAGCCCGCCAAAACTACCGGCGACAATCGCGCGCGCCAATCCAGCCTGTTAAGGCGCCGAAACGCTAGATCGTTTCGACCCTCATTCCGGGCCGCGCGCCAAGGAGCTTGTCGGCCCGGGCCTCGCGCACGCCAACCTCGAGGTATCCCATGCTGCCGACATAAACGAAGGGCTCGCCAGGCCTGGCTTCGGAATAGGTCTTGGCCGTGGTCACGATGTCGTGGTTGTGGACGCGCAAGTGCCGCACCGGCGGCTTGAGATTTGTCACCAGGTTGCCGAAGCCGTCGGTCCATAACACACGCGGCCCGCTGTCTGGCAGCGCCACCGGCGGATCCGTCGGAGGGCCGAGCGAATCGACCGGCACGCCAGAGGCAAGAGCCGCTGCTGCGGGCGCAAACACGTCGCGTCCCTCAAAGGTCGGAGCCCCATGAGGCCTGGGGGCCAGCTCGTGCACGGCCTGCACCCCCACCTCGTCGATCACGATCGCGAACAGGCCGTTGTCCGGCCCGATGTAGAAGCGGCCGCCCGCCTGGACGATCAGCCGCCGCCGCGTGCTGCCCACCCCGGGGTCAACCACCGCAAGGTGCACCGAGCCGCCGGTGAAGTGGCGGGTTCCGGCGAACAGCATGAACGCGCCCGCGGAGACGTCGAACCGAGGCACCTCGTGGCTCACGTCGACCAGCGTTGCGGTCGGGCAACCCGCCAGCACCACGCCCTTCATCGCCGCGACGAGTGGAGAACCGGAACCGAAATCGGTCGTGAAGGTTACGACCGGCGGGGCGGCGAGCCCGCTACCAGTACCTTGTCTCCTTCCAGGGGTCTGCTTCGTCGTGATACCCACGCTGCTCCCAGAAACCGAGCCGATTGCGATCCATGAACTCTAGCCCGCGCAACCACTTCGCAGACTTCCAGAAATACTTCGAGGGGACGAACAGGCGCAGTGGCCAGCCATGGTCGGGGCTCAGGTCCTCACCGTTCCACGCGTAGCAGAGCAGGTTGTCGTCACCGTCGAGCACGCTCAGGGGCACCGAGGTCGTGTAGCCGTACTCGCAGTGCGCCATCACGTACTTCGCCTCGGTTTTCGGTTTCACGCGGTCGAGGATCTCCCGGATCGGCACACCGGTCCACCTATCGCCCAGCCTGCTCCAACCCGTGACGCAGTGGATGTCGGCGACAACGTCTTTCGAGGGCAACGCGCGCAGCTCGCCGTAGTCGAGCGACAGCTCGTGCTCCACCGCCCCGAAAACCTTGAAATCCCACTTCGCGATGTCCGTCTTCGGTACCGGGCCGAAATGCAGGAGCGGCCAGCGGTCGGGCGCGGTGAGGGTCTGACCAGGCGGAATGCGCGCCGGATCGACGCCCTCCGGAACACGCTTACTTTTGAAGAAAGAGGCCACTCCAGGGCAGTATAGGAACCGCGGCTATACTCACATTTCGGCGCCTCGCAAACCCTGTGGGCCCGTGGCGCAGTTGGGAGCGCGCGTGAATCGCACTCACGAGGTCAGGGGTTCGAATCCCCTCGGGTCCACCAACGAATTCAGTTTCAGGCCAGCCTGCGCTGGTTCCACCTAGCCGCATTTTGGCACGTACGTTTTGCGCAAAACACACCTTTCGAAGCACGCCAAAGGACCCTTTTGCGCAAAAGGCACCTAATCCATGCCCCCGGCCGGATCGACAACCTCCGGTTTGAAATCTCTGGCAGCCTCAAGAGCCGTTTTCCCAGACCGGCGCTCGCTTCTCGACGAACGCCGCCATTCCTTCGCGGCCGTCTGGTGCAACGGCGTTGCAGGAGATTGCCTCCGCCATCAACCGGTACGCCTCGCTCTGTGTCTCTTCCACCTGCCGGTAGAAACCCTCCTTACCGATGGCGAGCGCGTAGCGACTGAGCTGTGCGAGCTCGTGGACCAGGGCCATGACCTCGGCATCCAGCCGCTCGAGAGGGACGGCGCGGTTGATCAGACCCCACCTCTCAGCCGTCGAGGCATCTACAAATCTGCCTGTCAGGAGCATCTCCATCGCGTTCTTGCGGCCGACGTTGCGGGCCACCGCCACGCCAGGTGTCGAGCAGAACAGCCCGTAGCGAACACCGGAGGTCGCGAAGCGGCAGTCATCGCTGGCGATGGCTAGATCGCAGGTGGCGACGAGCTGGCATCCAGCGGCGGTCGCGATCCCGTGCGGCGCCGCGATCACCGGAACCGGGACGGTCTGCACCGTTGCCATCAGCTTGTTGCACACCGCGAAGATGTCGCGCTCCTCGTCGAGGCTGCGATCCATCATCTCCTTGAGGTCGTGCCCGGCGGAAAACGCGCGGCCGGCGCCCTTCAGCACGATGGCCCGCACTTGGGGCCGTTTGCTTTGACGCTCGAGCTCGGAGGTGAGCTCTTTCATCAGCGCCGTGGAGAGCGGGTTCAGCTGCAGCGGTCGGTTGAGAGTGATGATCGCCGCCGGAAGCGCGTCTTCCACCAACAGATAGTCGAGCGTGTCTTTCATCTCGCAATTTTCTCCCAAGCGGCAAGAACTCAGACGTCGAGTTCGTCAGATCCGAAGCACGCCCAGCCTTGACAGCAGCAGCAGGATCGCGATGCCGATAAGGACGACCCCAGCCAGTCGCTCCGCGCCTTCGCGAACGGACTCGCCGATCCGGCGACCAACGCCAAAGCCGATTTGCGAAACCACAAAGGCCTGGACGGCGATCAGGATCAACGCCGGGACGATCGGAACGCGGGCAAGGCCGAGCGCGAAGCCGATGGCAAGCTCATCGAGGCTGACGCTCAGGCCGACCGCGACGAGCGCGAAACCTCTCGACTGAGCGAACCGCGCGACGCGCGCTTCCTCCTTCGCCTCGTCGGCGAGTAAAACGTAAGCCCCCAGGCCCGCAAGCGCGACAACCGCGACGTAGTCGGCGTAACCACCGATCAGGTCGCCGATAGCGGCCCCGACCGCCAGGCCGACAAGCGGCATCCCGCCCTCGAAACCAGCGAAGAGGAGCCCCAACCGCAATCGCTGCGGCGAGCTGACGCCCGCGATCCCGAGCGCGGCCGAGACGGCGAACGTATCCAGCGCGAGTGGAAGGACCAGCGCGAACAGTCGCCACATCGGCGTCAGCTTGAGATCTTCGCCGCCTCAGCCGCTCTCCGGCCCGTAGATCGCGTCCTCGAGGTCTCGAATCCGCTCCCGCTCCGCCTCGAGATCGTCCTTTCGCAGCTCGTCCCAAGTCGGACCGCGCGGCGCGCGCGGCGCACCACCCATGCGGCGCCGCGCATAGAGAACGAGGAACAGACCGAACGCCGCCAGCGGCAGCGTGTACATGAGAATCCCGCCCGCCAATGGAAGCCATCCAGGCGGGGGCGGGCACGCCGATGGAGAAAAGCTCAGCAAGCCCACCGCGCTTGCCGCGTACACCACGCCGGTCGCATCGTCGATGACGGCGGCGTGGGCGTGGTCCGAGGTCTGGACCTGGGCCAGGAACTGCCCGTCTCCGTCGAACACTCCGACCGAGCTGTCCTTCGGACCGTGCGAAGCACCCACGATGAACCGATCCGCCCCGGCGTCGTAGCCCACCAGGTCGCCGCCGGACACGGTCCGCGACACCTCATTGGCGCCGGTCCGGAGGTTGATCAGCCCGGTGCTGCTGCGGCAGGCCACCATCGCGAGCTGCCGGCTGGGGTTGATCGCCAGCCCCGTCGGGTGGCAGTGCCGGATCGTGTAGGTGCGGGTCACCTTCCCGGTGACGGTGTTGATCTGCAGGACAGAGTCGGTACCCGGCGTCGTCACGTACAGGTTGCCGTCGACGGGGTTGAAGCGCGGCTGCTCCACCGCGGAGCCGGCATCGTATCGACTCGTGACCTTGTCAGTGTTGGCGTCGATGGCGACCACCGCGTTGCTGTGACCGGTCCCGGCGTACACCGTGTGCGTCGTCGGGCTGTAGTCGAGCAGGTCGGCCGTTGTCTGGTCGACGGTGACCTGGTCGATCATGTGCATGTACTGGGGCGACGTCGGGTCGGTGTTGACGACGGCCACGTAGCCGCTCTCGATTCCGGCGTAAAGGCGGTACCGGTCGGGCGCGTAGGCGAGCCCTTTTGTCGCGCCGGCAACGTCGATGACGCCCACAAATCGCGGGCTCCCCGTGGAGATGTCCACAATGTCGACCCCGTGGGTCGCCTGGTCGGCGTAGAAGATCCGGTGCCCGGCCGGGTCAGCCTCTACCGCGTCGAAGTTGCCCGCGGCGAGAACGGGCAGCGCGGTCTGGCGGACGATGGAATCGCAGCTGGTGCAGGCGCTGAGGAGGATGCCGCCCGCCGCCACCGCCGCGACGGCGGCACCGGTGGAGGCGAACGCTGCCGCCGCCGAGACGAGCTTGGCCCACGATCGCATACCACCGAAACGTGCCGGTCACGCCAAGTACGTAGCGGCCACCCCTTTCAGAGGGCCTTCCCGGGCTGAGGTTCGGGAGCCCTCCTCGCGGCCTCAGCCCCCGCCGGACGCCGGGTGGCGAGGGTCGAGCCGGCCAGCACGAGCACGAACCCAAGGCCCATTCCGAGGGTCAGGTTCTCGTGGAGGACGCCCACGCCAAGGATGCCCGCGACCGCCGGATTGACGTAGGTGATCACGGTGGCCCGCACCGGGCCGATCTCGGCGATGAGCGCGAAGAAGAGCAGGAAGGCGAGCGCGGTGCATACGACCGCGAGCACGGCAACCGCGCCAACGACGGCAAGGCTGGGAAACCCGTGCGGCCACTGCAGCGCCGCCACCGGCGCATACGCGATGCAGCACAGCGTAAGTGCGACTCCGTTCACGGTCACGGCTGGAATCCCCGTGAGGTAACGAGCCAGAATCGCCGGGCCGAGCGAATATCCCACCACCACGACGGCCATCTCGACCAGCGCGGTGACGTTTGAGGCGCCCAGGTTGAACCCGACGATCAGGGCCACCCCGAGGAGGCCGAGCAGCAGCCCTGACAGGTTTGTGAGTCCCATCTGCTGACGGTTGCCAAGTCCCAATGCGATCACCAGGCTGACCAGCGGCACCGCCGAGATCAGAAGGCCCGCGAGAGCGCTGGTGATGTGCTGCTCCGCGCTGGAGAGAAAAAACCATGGCGCCGCGACTTCAACCGCGGCGAACGCAAGCAGGGCCGGCCATCTTCGTCCGATCACACCGAGCCCGCCCCGAGTGAACGCGATCGGCAGCAGGATCAAGGCGGCCAGACCGGTGCGGACGAAAACCAGCACCGAGGGCGAGATCTCACCTACCGCCACTCGGATCAGCAGGTAAGGAATACCCCAGATCACGCACATGGCGGCAAAAAGCAGCAGGCCGCGGCGGGTCACAGCACGCTCTAACTTACGGGCGGCCGGGGGGCTTCCATATTCGCCACTCGCCTCCCATCTCGCGGGTTGGGTACTGGCGGCCGATGAATCCGTTCTCTAGGTGATGTTCATGAGGTTCAGGCTGACTCGCCTGATGATGTGGATGGGCCTGGCCGCTGCGGCGACCTACTTCTTCGACCCCGACCGCGGGGAGCAGCGCCGCAAGGACATGCGGAAGAAGATCGACCGCATGCGCAAGGCAGGAGAGAAGGCGAAGACGTCCCTCTCCCCCTAAGGGGATAGGGCGCTGGGGTGAGGGGCGTGGACCCGTAAGAATGGGTCGATGCCGACACGCCCTCGAGTCCTCGACCGGCGCGCGCTGAACCGCGCCCTCCTCTCGCGCCAGCTCCTGCTCAAGCGACGCCGCGCCTCCGCGGCATCCACCATCGAGCGCCTGGTCGGCATGCAGGCTCAGGCCCCCAACCTGCCGTACGTTGGCCTATGGGCTCGCCTGCTCGGCTTCCGCCACCAGGAGCTCTCACGCCTGATCCAAACGAGGGCCGCCGTGCGCCTGTCCTTGATGCGCAACACGATCCACCTCGTCACGAGGCGTGACGCGATCGGCCTGAAGCCACTGTTCATGCCGCTCGGCGAGCGCGGCTTCATGCACGGCAGCCCATGGGGCCGCGGCCTGAAGGACGCGGACATGATCTCCGTCCAGCAAGCCGGCCGCGAGATCATGGGCGAGAAGCCGCGCACCGTGGCTGAGCTGGCGCGAATCATGGCGGCTCGTTTTCCCGACCACGACGCGAACGCGCTGGCGTACGGCGTGCGCTACATGGTCCCGCTTGTTTTCACGACCCCGCGTGGCGTCTGGGGCGCGGGGGGGCCTGTCGCGCTGACCACCTTCGAAGCATGGCTCGGCCGGCCGCCCGGTCTGGCGATCGACGCCGAGCAGCTAGTCCTGCGCTATCTCGCCGCATTCGGGCCCGCGTCGCCGCCCGACATGCGAGCGTGGTCAGGCCTGGCGATGCGCGGGGTGTTCGAGCACCTGCGGCCGCGCCTCAAAATTTTCCAGGATGAAAACGGGCGCGAGCTCTTCGACCTGCCAAGAGCTCCCCGACCGGACGCCGGCACCGCCGCGCCCATTCGCCTGATTCCCGACTACGACAACATCCTGCTCGCCCACGCCGACCGCACGCGGATCATGCCGGAGGGCCGGCACCTCGGGATGTTCAGCAGCAACGGGGTGATGCAGGGTGCGCTCCTCGTCGACGGTTACGTGCGTGCAATGTGGCGGCCGAATACAGACAAGGGGGCGAGCACGTTGCTGATCACGCCGTTCGGCAAGGCCCTGCCGCGATCCCAACAGCCCGCGATCGCCGAAGAGGCGCGGGCGCTGCTGGAATTCCTCACCCCGGCCGACAAGCACGACGTCCAGTTCGGACCGGCGAAACCCTAGGCCAGAGCCGGCGCTGAGATCGGCGGCCTGGTCCCCGATCGCTCCTCCTGCGACAGCACGGCCACCGCGGCCTCCACGACTTGCGGATTCCATTGCGATCCGGCGCCGCGACGCAGCTCTTCCAGGGCCGAACCCCACGACCTCGCGCCGCGATATGCCCGCGCCGTGGTCATCGCGTCGAGCGAGTCGGCGACTGGGATGACCTGCGCGATCAACAGCAGCCGCCGGCCGACCGTCCCATTCGGATAGCCCTGCCCGTCATACCTTTCGTGGTGCGTCAGCACGAGGTCCAGCACCTTGGCGTACTCCGAGAACGGCCGGAGGATGTCGAAGCCGAGGCGCGGGTGCGTCTCCATGACCCGACGTTCGGGAGCCGACAGCTTCGCGGGCTTAAGGAGGATCGAGTCCGGGACCCGGATCTTGCCGATGTCGTGGACCTTGGCCGCGAGCTCGAGAAGCTCGACGTCGCCGGGGCCGAGACCGAGCTTGCGAGCTATCGCATGGGTGTAGATCGCAACGCGCTGCGAGTGGTTGAAGGTGTACGGGTCGCGCCGGTCGACCTCGTCGGCCATGCGCTCCATGGCACGCATCGCGTCGCGGCGCATCTCGACGCGCTGCCGCATCGACTGGTAGACGAGGACGGCCGGCACGATCGCCAGCAGCGGCACCCAGACGAAGCGCACGGCGGCGAAGGCGGCGACGGCTCCGATCACGTACAGGCTGGCGAACTGCACGTACACCAGCCGCTGAGTATTGAGGAACAGCGGCACGGGGCTGCGCGAAGTGGCGAGCGCGATCGCGAGAGCGACCAGCAGCAGGTTGGCGACGTACATGACGGCCGCGGCGCCGACAAGGAACAGCGCGGCTTGAGGTCCGGCGAGTCCGGCCCCGGCTGAAACGCCCCCACTCGACAGGACAAGCGCCGCGGCGAGCGTCGAAAGGTAAGCCTGCCCGCCGTTGAAGACGAGGTTGACTGCGACCGCCCACAGCGGAGGCCGCTCCCGGCTCGCCCTCACCTTCTTGAATGCCGCAAGGCAGATGTCGGCCGCCTGGAGGATTCCGACCAGCGCCGCCGCCTGCCACGTGGGCAGGACCAGGATCGCCGCAAAGAACACGGCCGTCGCGACGCTCACCTTCTCGCTGATGTTCACGTGCAGCGGGAACTCGAGCGCCAGGATCCCCGCCAGCGCAAGCGAGGCGATCAGCCACCATTCGGCGGGTTCGGCCCGAAGGCGGTGGAAGGTCGCCGCAAAGAGCCCGAGGGCCGCCAGGCCCACGGCCAGGCGGTAGACCTCGGATCGCCGGCGCGGCGCCATGCCCTACAGCTGACTAAGCGTGAATTTCAGATGGACTGGCGTACCGCTTGTGCCGTTCTGTCGCGCCAACACGGTGCCCGACCCAAGCAGACCGGTCGTCACCTCGTCGGTCGTCGAATAGCGGAAGAGCAGACCCGTGGGGGTGGTGATCGTCATGTCGACCAGCGTCACCGGGTGTCCCGCCGCGTCGTAGCCGCGGGCGACGGTGTAGCTCTCGAGGGGAATTCCCAGGTTCAGCGGGCTCGTGGTCCAGACGCTGTCATAGACGACGACGATGTGCCCCGCGGGCGTGACGATGAGGACCAGCGGGTCCCAGTCGCAGTAGGTGGCCCATGCCCCGGCCGACGTCGGCGAGGCGACCAGGATCCCAGCCGCCAGCGCGGCAGCCAAAAACACCCTCTTCACGTTTGCTTCCCTCCTGAAAAACGAACCCCAGACCCTTGGAAGCAGAACGCTAGTCCCGCCCGGAATGAACTCCGGTAAGAAATTTGTAAGTTTCCGTTTGCAGCTAGACGGAGATGTCCTTGCGCACGAAGCGCGCCGAGGCGAGCGCCAGCGCCACCGCGCCGACCGCCACGATGACCAGCAGATCCACCACCTGGATGCCATGAAGCAGGGGCGACCCGTAGTAGTAGAAGGGAGACAGCTTCTGCGTCGCGTCGGGCAGGTTCAGCCCGGGGCCAACGAAGCTGATGAAAAACCAGATCACCAGCAAAAAGCTCAGCAAACCAGTGTCCACGGCCGCGCGGAGCCAGCCGGCGAACAGGTAGCCGATCGCCGCTACGAGAAGCCCGAACGGAACGATCGAGAGGGAGGCAGCGGCAAGGTGGCCATAGTCGAGGGCCAGGCCGGTTGCGGCCGACGCGACCGTCGTTGCGACCAGGGTCAAAACGGAAATGAAGATCGTCGCCGTGGCAAGGGCGGCAAACCGCCCGAGCAGCACGCGCAGCCGGGGCTGGGGGGTCGAGAGCACGATCTCCAGCAGGCCGTCCTCCTCGTCTGCGGACCAGCGGTTCGCCTGGGTGACGGCGAAGGCCATCAACAGCACCGGCATGAAGATGAAGAACGCGCTGAGGATGCTGGCATTGGTGGCGCTGTCGCTCCCACCGAGCTTCAAGAAGTCGGCCATTGCCGGCGACCCCTGAAGGAGCGACTTAAGACTGGCCTCCGTCTGCTTGACGATGATGACCATCCACGCGGCGAATCCGGCGATGGCCAGGGTCCACCACAGGGTCGAGGTCGCGATCATGCCGAGGCTGCGTGAGTAAACGGAGCGCAGCGACCAGTCGGATTGCGGCAGCGCCCGAGCCGGCTGAGAGCTCCGCTCAGGCAGGTGCAGGCTCACCCCGCCCACGTCGCGCCGCGCGAACAGCCAGACCGCGGCGGCGGCGAAGAGCCCGGACAGGGCCAGCAGGACGAGCATCGCGCCGAGGTTGGCACCGTAACCAGGCACGAGCGGCTTGCTCAGGTTGTAGTAGTAGATGGGTGAAAACTGGCTCAACCAAACCGTGTTGGGGACGACGCGATGCACCATGTCCACCACGATGGCCACGACCAGGATTCCGGCGGTCACGCCCGACGCGGTGCGCCGCTCCTGGGTGAACTGTGAGATCAGAAGCGCGATCGACAGGAAGACGGCGCAGATCAACGCGAGATTCAAGCCGAACGCAAGGGCCGCACCGAGGCCAAGATCTGAGCTGACCTTCGCGGCGCCGGCGAACGTCAGCAAACCGATCACGAGACCCATCGCGAGCAGCGCTGTCCACATCGCCGCCACCTTCTCCAGGGCGATGCGGACACGACCGCGGGGCAGCGACAGGAGAACGTCCATCGAGCCGCGGTCCTCTTCGCCGCGCAGCATGCCCGTGCCCGCGAGGAGCGGCCAGATCACCACGACGAGGATCGTGATTCCGTACTTCCAGGTCGCGTAGCCGCCGGCGGTGTCGATCTTGATCGGCTCCGCTATCCATGCGTACGAAGCGCCGATAGAAACCACGGCGGCCTTCGCGGCGGGTGTCGCGAACACGGTGGGGATGGCGGCGAATACGACGGCCATCAGCGCGCCAAGTCCGAGGCCCCAGCCGAGAATCGGCACGCGGTAGTCGCGAAACGACTTGAGGTAGATGCTCCTAAACACGGGCGGCCTCCTTCGGCGCCTGGTCGTCGCGCTCGTAGTAGCGCAGGAAGATGTCCTCCAGGCTGGGCTCGTAGCTGGTCAACGAGACCACGGGATACTGGGCCGCCTCCTTGATCACGGCGTCCGCCGCGCCCTGGATCGCAAGCCTCACGGCGGAGCCATTGCTCAGCGCCTCGACCTCCACGACACCTTCGAGCCTCGCGAAGGCGTCCGCCGGTACCGGCTTCGCAAAGGCGATGGTGATCTCGTAACGCTTGATGTCCATCAGTTCGTGGATGCCGCCCACCTTGACGAGGCGGCCTTCGCGAATGATGCCCACTCGCGTGCACGTCTTCTCGACCTCGCTCAAGACGTGCGAGGACAGGAACACGGTGCGTCCCTCGTCTCGCGCCTCCTTCACCATGCCGTCGAACTCCTGCTGGTTGAGCGGATCGAGGCCACTCGTCGGTTCGTCGAGGATGAGGAGCCGCGGTCGATGCATGAAGGCCTGGATCAGCACGACCTTCCGCTTGTTGCCGGTCGAGTACTGGCGGAACTTCCGGCCCGTGTCGAGATCCAACCGCTCGATCAGCTTCTTGAGGTACGCGCGGTCGACGCCGCCCCGCAGGTTCGCGAAGTATTCGAGGATCTGGCCTCCAGTCAGGTTGCGGTCGAGCGCCGGCTCGCCCGGCACGTAGCCGATGAGCCGCTTGATCTCGAGCGCTTTCTCCCAGCAGTCGAGCGCTGCGATCCGCGCCCTGCCACCGTCAGCGCGGATAAGCGCCATGAGGAGACGGATCGTGGTTGTCTTGCCGGCGCCGTTGGGCCCGAGAAAACCGAACACCTCGCCCTCGGCGACGTCGAATGAGACCTCGTTGATTCCCCTTTTGCCGCCATAGCTTTTGGTAAGTCCGTCCACTTCGATGATCGGTGCCGTCACTTGTTTTGCCTCCTGCGCCTCCAGCGCTCCATCATGTCGTTGCTCTCGCGCAGCCAGAATTCATGGACTTCGACCATCTGTTTCATTCGCTTTTTGGCTTTCCCCCCACCCAACCGAGACTCGGCCCGATGCATGGCCTGGAGCGCATCGTTGACCCTCGCGAACGTCCCGGTGAACGTCGACTCCATCTGGTCGGTCGCCTCGTACAACACGCGTTTGCTGCCAGGCGTACCGAGCCGATTCACGATGCCGATGCGCTCGAGATCCCGCGCTGCGACGCTGGCGCCGCTCTTGCTGATGCCCAGCGTCTCCGCGATCTCATCGAGGCTGAGGGCCTGATTGCTGGCGAGCAGCAACCCAAAGACCCGGCCAACACTCAGCGCGAGACCATACCTGGCATAGAGGCGGCCAATGTCGTCAGCGACCACCAGACGAACGTCTTCCTCCGCCTTTGCCCGCCTGTTCTCTATTTTCAGCACATACTGAATATAGCAAACATCTGTGGCTAAGCGGCTACGCCCAGATCCGGCCCACGGGCGAACGCGGTCCTGAGGCGCTCAGGAGGGTGGAAGCGGAATTCGTTACCCGCCTTGACGACCTGCCATCCGCCCTCGTGTACCTGGCGATGGTGGTAGTGACACAAGCTCACGAGGTTGGTCAGGTTGGTGGGCCCACCCCTCGACCAGAACTCAATGTGGTGCGGGTTGGTCCAGCCGATCGGCCGATCACATCCGGGCCAGCGGCAGTGGCGGTCTCTTTTCTGCAGCGCCCTCCGGGTTGCCGGCGCGATCGTGCGAGTCGCGCGGCCGACATCGATCACCATCGAGTCGGCCAGGAGGACTCGCGACATGGTGCAGTCACAGGCGAGCCGCTCGACGGTCTTGCCGCCAATCAGCACACCCCCCTCGAGCTCCGCCGCGGGGGATCCAACCTCGCCTTTCAGACCCTCGAGCGTGGTGGTCAACGTGACATGCGGACGCACGCCGTTCTGGCGTGGCAGCCGGCCTTCGTTCATGTGGTGGTCAAGCAGCTCGCCGAGAGCGTCGGCCATACGTTGGCCGTGATTTCGCGTGTCCCCTTCGCCGCGCCACTGAGCAAGTGACTCGAGCGCGGTTCGAAAAGCCGCTCCGGTCGCGGGATCGAGCACTCCGTCTATGGCGTGCATCCCATCAAGCATCGGGTTGACCTCCAACCAGCGGCGCTCGTAGTCATCCTCCGAGTCTTTCTCGAACCCGTCCGGATCCGCAGCGTGCCGGGCATGTTGGCAGAGAGCGCGGAAGTCCTCGACTGAAAACCTGCGCGCGAACTCCACAGTCTCTGATTCGTTTGCTGGATCCCACTTCTCACGCAGCTGGTCTCGCAGGTGGCAGATTGCCGATGTTGACTGAAACCCGATCTCGCCCTTGGCTAGAGCATCGGCAACGGCCGGCAATGAGCTCAGATGCTTGCCGACACACAGCCGATCCGCCGCCGCTGTGCGGGAGAGGCCGCAGGTCCGCGCGACCCACGAGGTGGGAGTCAGCCTGGCGAGCTGATGATCTCCGCGTCGCCGAGCCTGGTGCAGGACCTTGCAGAGCTTGCCCTGCAGGAGGTCGATGACTGCCGACAGGGCCTTCGGATCGACGAAGTCGTCGTCGGCCTCGAGGTCGAAATCACGAGCCGCAGACTTCAGCCTCTCGCACTCGTCGACCATGCCGCAAGTCTACCAAACAAACGTACGGGTTGTCAAGCCCTTTTAACCACAAACCCATTCCACCGCGCCCATGCGCCAGCAAACCAAGGCCCGCCCCCACACTCCCCTTCCCAGCCCTTTTCGTCACCGCGTCCCACCCGTCTCCACACCCCTCCTGATCCCCACCCTTCGGTTCAACCCCCTAAAGCGCCCCATACCCCTGATACCAAAGCTCAAAAGCAAAAAGCGTCCAGAGCTGCTTCCGGTTGTCCCGCCGCCCCGCCAGATGCTCCCCCACCAACCCCCCCACCGCCGCCGGATCAAAAAACCCCTCCGATCCAATCCGCTCGGGCGAAAGCACCGACAACATCTGCTCCCTCAGCGGCCCGCGAAACCACTCCGCGACCGGGATGCCAAACCCCTTCTTCGGCCGGTTCAAAATCCGCTCCGGCAGGATCCCCCGCAGCGCCCGCTTGAGCAAAAACTTCGAGCGCAACCCGCGCAGCTTGAGGCTCAGCGGCAAGCCCGTCGCGTAAGCGACGAAATCGTTGTTGAGGAGCGGAACACGCCCCTCGAGCGACGCCATCATCGACGCCCGATCGAGCTTGACCAAAATATCGTTCTCGAGGTACATCCTCATGTCGATCATCAAAACCTGATTCAGCGGATCGAGCGAGCCGTAATCCTCAACCGCCGAATCGCCATTCAAAGCCGACAGCGAACCGCGCACCTCACGGGACAACACCGCCATCCTTTCCTCTGAGCTAAACGACCCCATCCACCGTTGATGCCGCTCCGCAACCGGATACCCCGCACCGCTAACGAACCGCTTGGCGCGATAGTCAAAGCTGAGGTTGCCGCGTGAGACAGGGAGGCGCCTGACCACCGGCTCCACGAGACCCCGCCGCACCGCGCGAGGAGCGCGAAGGTAGTAGCCCGCGAGGCGGTGCGCCTGCAGCGTGGGATAGCCCGCAAACAGCTCATCCCCGCCATCTCCTCCCAAAGCCACCTTCACGTGCTGCCGCGTGAAAGCGGAGAGCAGGTAGGTCGGGATGATCGACGCGTCGCCCAACGGCTCGTCGAGCAGTACCGGCAGCCGAGGCACCAGGTCGAGCAGCATCCGCGGCTCGAGCATCAACTCATGGTGGTCCGTGCCCAGGTGTCGCGCGACCGCTCGCGCATGCCCCGCCTCGTCGAACGATCGCTCCGCAAACCCAACCGAGAAGCTCTTCACGTCGCCGCCGAGCTGGGTCATCATCGCCGTCACGGCGCTCGAGTCGATGCCCCCGGACAGGAACACGCCAACCGGGACGTCGCTGATCAACTCCTTGCGCACCGACTCGCGAAGCACCGCGCGCAGCTCCGCGCACTCCTCGTCCAGGTCCCTCTCCCGCCGGCTTCCGTCGATGTTCAGCTGCGGCGCCCAGTAGCGCCGCACCCGTGGCCGCCCCTCGGCGAGCGACCAGGCCAACGTGTGCCCGGGCCGCAGCTTGCTGATCCCTCGGACGATGCTGCGTGGCGACGGAACGAACTCGTAAGCGAGGTACTCGTCGAGCGCAACCGGATCGACTCCTCGCCGCAGCGCCGGGTCCTGGAGCAGCGCCTTCAGCTCCGACGCGAACACGAACCGATCGCCATCGATCGCGTAATGCAGCGGCTTGATGCCCATGCGGTCACGCGCGAGGAATACCTGACGAGCGCGCTGGTCAAGCACCGCGCACGCGAATTGCCCGTTCAATCGCTCGACCATCTGCTCGCCCCACTGCTCGTAGCCGTGCACGAGCACCTCGGTGTCGGATTGGGTCGCGAAGAGGTGGCCCGCCGCGGACAGCTCCTCCCGCAGCTCGAGGTGGTTGTAGATCTCGCCGTTCTGCACGACCCAGACCGTCGAATCCTCGTTGTGCATCGGCTGGTGGCCGCCCGCGAGGTCGATGATCGAGAGCCTGCGCATGCCCAGCGTCACGCCGCCGGCCTGTATCACTCCCTCGTCGTCCGGTCCGCGGTGGACCATCGAGCCACACATCCTCCCGACGAGCTCACGGCCGCGTGCCGGGTCCCCGCCCGCGACGCCGCAGATCCCGCACATCTAACGGGGACTCACGACTGCCGCACGGGCCGCAGGTCGGGGCAGGCGACTGTCAGGTCGCCGAGACGAAGGAAGGGGAGTCACCTAGTCCGGACGGAAGGTCTCCCGTTCGTCGCCGGCTGCTTGTGGTGAGCCCTTTCGATCACCTCGCGCACCACGTACGTGGGCTTCTTCTGCGACTCGTGATAGGTACGGATCACGAGCTCCGCGACGAGCCCCATCAGGATGAACTGCACGCCGATGATGACCAGCACCACGGACAGCAGCAGCAACGGGTTGTTGTGCGCGTACGGGTACGGCGGCAGCATCTTTTGAACGAGGACCAGGACGGCGAAGAGGAACGCGAGCCCCCAAAGGGCAAACCCGGCAAAACCGAAGAAGTACATCGGCTTCGTCGAGTAGCTGCCCAGCAGCTTCACCGTGATTAGGTCGAGCATCACACGTGAGGTCCGCGACAACGAGTATTTCGATTTCCCATAGGTCCGCGGCCGGTGATTGACCGGTAGCTCCGTGATCCGCGCTCCGATCATCGCCGCAAACACCGGTATGAAGCGGTGCATCTCTCCGTAAAGCTTCACGTCCTCGATGACGTCTCGCCGATAGGCCTTCAACGTGCAGCCGAAATCGCTCAGCTGCACGCCGGTCAGCCGAGTGATCATCCAGTTCGCCACGTTCGAAGGCAGCACTCGGGTCCAGGCGTCGTGGCGGTCGCGCCTCCATCCGCTGACGACGTCGTATCCCTCGTCCATCTTTTCGAGCAGGTGGGGGATGTCGTGCGGGTCGTTCTGCATGTCACCGTCGAGAAAGACGAGGACATCGCCCCGGCTGTTGTCGATCCCCGCCTGGAACGCCGCCGTCTGTCCGAAGTTGCGGCGAAAGCTGACGACGCGAACGTGAGGGTCACGTGATGCGAACTGGCCCAGGCGCTCGGTGCTGCCGTCGCGGCTGCCGTCGTCGACGTAGAGCACCTCGTATGACCGTCCCAGTGCGTCGAGCACGCCGATCAGCTCGCGGTGGAGCGGATCTACGCTGTCGACCTCGTTGTAGACGAGGACGATCACCGAGATCTGCGGAGTTTCCGTGGCCGGCTGGCGGGCCATGGCGGGATTATGCCTTGATAAGCTCCGCTTGCGATGACCGTTGACGCCCTCCGACTTCGCAGCGCACAGCGCGAAAGGGCCACCACCGAAGCCTGGTGGGTCTATCCCGCCATCCCCATGCTGGCGGCCGCGATCGCCTTTGCCTGGACGTTGCACGGGGAGCTGCAGCGCATGTACGGCCTGACCAGCGACGCATGGGACCTGGCGTACGACCAGCAGGTCATCTGGGGCATCACCCAGGGCGACTGGTTTTACTCGAGCTTCGCGCGCGCCAACTTCCTGGGCATCCACCTGGAGCTGATCTTCGTCGTGATCGCGGCGATCGAAAAGCTGTGGCCGAGCCCGACGGTGCTGCTGATCTTTTCCTCGGCGGGTCTCGCCGCAGCCGGGCCGGCCGCCTATCTATTCTTTCGCGCCATCCTCCCCTCCGACCGGCGTGAGTCGCCCTGGCTCGCCGTGGCCTTGTCGGCGCCTGTCCCGTTCTGGGCTGCGATCCAGGAGTCGGCCCGCGATTTCTTCCACCCCGAGAACATGGCATTGCCGTTCGCCCTGCTTGCGGCGTGGGCCGGCGTACGCGGCAGGCGGGGCTTGATGTGGACGTTCTGCGTGCTCGACCTGACCTGCAAGGAAGACCAGGTCTACACGGTGGGCGTGATCGCGCTCTTGATGTCCGCTTACGGAGCGCCTCAGGTCAAGAAGCACTGGCGCTTCATCCTCTATCTCGCGGGCGGATGGTTCCTCATCGGAACCGGCATCGTCCAGCAGCACTTTCGCAATTACGGGTACACGGACTTCGTCTACTACCGCTGGTTGGTCGGCCTCAATCCCAAGCTTCCCGTCTCGCCGCTGGCAATCGCTGAAGCGCTCACGCGGCCGGAGGCTCTCATGATCGTCGCCGCGATCATCGCGTCGATGTTTGCCCTCCCGCTCCTGGCACCACGTTGGCTGCTGCTCGTGATTCCGCCATATGTCGCCAACGTGCTCAGCGAGCACATCCCGCAGAACATTCTCAACCTGCACTACGTGATGTTGCTGATGCTCCCCCTCATGGTGGCCGGCGGTGTCGGCGCAAGGCGATTCCTGGAAAGGGTCTCGATCAAACCGGAGTTGGCGCTGGTGGCTGCGCTGCCGGCGCTGATCCTCGGCTGGGGCACCGGCGGCCTTCCGCCCGCGCTGCTGGCGTGGAATGCCGTCTACACGAAGACAAACGCCGTGGTCGAGCTCCGGACCGCGGCATCCGTGATCCCGGCCGACGCGCCCGTCAACGCCGACGCCGGCCTGTGCGTCTGGCTTGCCAACCGGCACACGATCAACGACTTCCCGGACATGCTGGACGGGGGAGCCTATGTGGTCGTCGACCAGGATTACTACCTCGGCAACAACACGAACAGGGCGAAGCGCCAGGCGGCAGCCGACGCGCTGGCTACCGGCGGAAGGCGACTGATCTACGACGACGGCCGCTTCCAGGTCTGGAGCCCGGTGGGAGACTAGTTAATAGAAAAGTCTCCTCCCCATTTATGGGGAGGTGGCCCGAAGGGCCGGAGGGGCTGACCCGTACTCTTAATTGACCATGGCAGCAATCCCCTCGGTCCGCGAGCGTCTCGATCAGCTGTTCCAGCAGCGGATCGCGATCTTGGACGGGTCGATGGGGGTCATGCTGCAGCACAAAGGCCTCTCCGACGAGGAGTTCCGCGGCGAGCGGTTCCGCGACCACCCCAAGCCCCTGCGCAACAACAGCGACGTGCTGTGTCTGACCCAGCCCGAGCTGGTGACACAGGTGCACCGCGAGTATCTCGAGGCCGGCGCGGACATCATCACCACCAATACCTTCACCGCGACCCGCGTGTCCCAGGCCGACTACGGCCTCGAGGGCTTCACGTACGAGATGAACCTCGCCGGCGCGCGGCTTGCCCGCCAGGCCGCAGACCAGTTCGAGAACCGGTTCGTCGCCGGCTCCCTGGGCCCGACCAACGTCACGCTGTCACTGTCCCCTCGCGTCGAGGATCCGTCCTATCGCGACGTGACCTTCGACCAGCTGCGCGATGGCTACGCCGAAGCGGCGCGGGCGTTAAAGGAAGGCGGGGTCGACCTCCTGCTGATCGAGACCGTCTTCGACACGCTCAACGGCAAGGCTGCGATCGCAGCTGTCAAAGAGGTCGCGCCGGAGATTCCCCTGTTCGTTTCAGTGACGATCGTCGACCGAAGCGGCCGCAACCTCTCCGGGCAGACGGTGGAAGCCTTCTGGACCTCGGTGGAGCATGCGCAGCCCTTCGCGGCGGGCATCAACTGTTCGCTCGGCGCGACCGAGATGCGCCCGTACATCGCGGCCATGGCACGCGTGGCGCCGGTCTACGTCACTTGCTACCCGAACGCGGGCCTGCCCAACGCGTTCGGCGGGTACGACGAAGAGCCGCCGATGACGAGCCGCCTCCTGAAGGAATTTGCGGAGGCCGGCTACCTGAACGCGGCCGGCGGGTGCTGCGGCACGGGCCCGGAGCACATCCGGCAGATCCGCGAAGCGCTGCGCGACGTTCCAGCGCGCGCGGTGCCCAGGCGCGATCCGCGACCGCGGTTCAGCGGCCTCGAGCCGTTCGAGATCGGTCCCGATTCAGGGTTTGTCGTGATCGGCGAGCGCACCAACGTCACCGGCTCGATCCGCTTCCGCCGTCTCATAGAGTCAGGCGATTTCGCGGGTGCGGTGCAGGTCGCGCTCGAGCAGGTGCGCGGCGGGGCAAACCTCATCGACGTGAACATGGACGCCGACCTGCTCGACTCCGAGGAGGCGATGGTGCGCTTCCTCAACTTGATCGCCACCGAACCCGAGATCGCCCGTCTTCCCATCATGGTCGACAGCTCGAAGTGGTCGGTCCTCGAGGCGGGCCTCAAATGCCTGCAGGGCAAAGGTGTCTGCAACTCGATCAGCCTCAAGGGAGGCGAAGAGCCCTTCCTCGAGCAGGCCAGGAAGGTGCGCGAATACGGCGCTGCGGTGGTGGTGATGGCCTTCGACGAGGTCGGCCAGGCGGACACCGTTGAGCGCAAGGTGGCGATCTGCGGCCGCGCATACAAGCTCCTGGTCGAGCAAGCCGGATTTCCGCCCGAGGACATCATCTTCGACCCCAACATCCTTCCGATCGCGACCGGCATCGAGGAGCACTCGGCTTACGCCAAAGCCTTCATCGAGGCGACCAGGCAGATCAAGCAGCGGTGCCCCGGCACGCACATTTCGGGCGGGATCTCCAACCTCTCCTTCTCGTTCCGCGGCAACGATCGCGTCCGCGAGGCGATCCACTCGGCGTTCCTCTTTCATGCAATCCGCGCGGGCCTCGACATGGGCATCGTCAACGCCGGCCAGCTCGTCGTCTACAAGGACATCCCCAAGGACCTGCTCGAGATGGTCGAGGACGTCATCTTCGATCGCCGGCCCGACGCCACAGAGCGACTCGTGGACTTCGCGAAGTCGGTCTCCGGCGCGGGGCAGAAGCGCGAGGTGGACCTCAGCTGGCGCGAGAGCTCGGTGGAGGATCGGCTCAAGCACGCTGTGCTCCACGGCGAGGTCGCATACATAGAAGAGGACGCGGAGGAGGCGCGCGTCAAGTACGGCAAGCCTCTGCTCGTGATCGAAGGCCCGTTGATGGACGGCATGCAGGTCGTCGGCGATCTCTTCGGGGCGGGCAAGATGTTTCTGCCGCAGGTCGTGAAAAGCGCGCGTGCGATGAAGCGCGCAGTTGCTTACCTCGAGCCCTTCATGCAGGCCGAGAAGGAAGCATCGGGCGACCGTCGCGTGCGCGGCAGGCTCGTGCTTGCGACCGTCAAGGGTGACGTCCACGACATCGGCAAGAACATCGTCGGCGTCGTCCTGCAGTGCAACAACTACGAGGTCCACGACCTCGGGGTCATGGTGCCGCCGGAAAAGATCCTCGACGTCGCGGTCGAGCTGGGCGCCGACGTGGTCGGACTTTCCGGCCTGATCACGCCGTCGCTCGACGAGATGGTGGTCGTGGCCAAGGAGATGACGCGCCGAGACTTTCGCATTCCGCTGCTGATCGGCGGCGCGACCACCTCGAAGCAGCACACCGCCGTGCGCATCGCCCCGGCGTACGACGGGACGACCGTGCACGTCCTCGACGCGTCGCGGGTCATCGGCGTCGTTTCGGATCTCCTCGACGACGGCCGCCGCGGGAAGTTCGAGCAGGACAACTACGCGCTGCAGGAGAAGCTGCGCGCCCAGCACTCTTCGGCGCGACGGCCGCTGCTCAGGCTCAGCGACGCACGGGCGAAGCGCATGCGCGTGCCGTTCGATGACGTGCCGAAGCCGCCGTTCACCGGCAGGAAGGTCATCGAGCCGACGATCGCCGAGCTGCGCGAATACATCGACTGGACGTTTTTCTTTCACGCCTGGGAGCTCAAGGGCAAGTACCCGGCGATCCTGGACAGCCCCTCCCACGGCCCCGCCGCCCGCGAGCTCTTCGAGCACGCGCAGGAGCTGTTGGACGAGATCCAGGCCAAGGGCTTGCTGCAGGCGCGGGGCGTCTATGGCTTCTGGCCGGCGCGGGCCGACGGCGACGACATCGCTCTTGAGAACGGGGTGCGCTTCCCGATGCTGCGGCAGCAGGTCGACCACGGCAGCGACAAGCCATACCTGTCGCTGGCTGATTTCGTCTCGCCCACGGCAGATTTCATCGGCGCCTTCGCGGTGACGGCCGGGTTGGGAGTCGACGAGCTTGCGGGGCGCTTCCAGGCCGAGCACGACGACTACCGGGCGATCATGGTCAAGGCCCTGGCCGACCGCCTCGCCGAAGCCTTCGCCGAGCACCTCCACGAGGTGGTGCGACGCTCCTGGTACGAGACGGGGCCGAAGCTGTCCAGCGAGGAGCTGATCGGCGAGAAGTACCGAGGCATCCGGCCCGCCTTCGGGTACCCGGCATGCCCCGACCACACCGAGAAGCAGACGCTGTTCGACCTGCTGGACGCGCGCTCGATCGGCATGGACCTGACCGAGTCGGGCGCCATGACCCCGACCGCCGCGGTTTCGGGCCTCTACTTCGCCCACCCGCAGTCCCGGTACTTCATGGTCGGAAAGATCGGCCGGGACCAGGTCGAGGACTACGCCCGCCGCAAGGGGATGACCGCCGCCGAGGCCGAGCGGTGGCTGCGTCCGAACCTGGGCTACGACGAATAACTCGGCACTTGATTCGTTAAGCCGGCGGAATTAAGCTTCGCGAACCGCGTTCGCCGTCAGGGGAGGGAAAGGGCATGGTTGGGAAACGTACCTATCGGCTTGCCGTCCTGCTTTTCGTCGCGCTGCCGTTTTTCGGCCAGTCGATCCCAGCCGCCGCGGACTTAAGCGGCGGAACGCTCTTCGCGATGTCGGGGTTTGGCCAGAGCGTGTTGTCGACGGTCGACCCGGCGACGGGGGCGGTGACCACGATCGAGGACCTGGCCGGACCTGAGCAGGGGCAGTTGGTCAGCATCACCGGCGATCCGATCGCCCACCGCATATACGCCAACCGCCAGGCAACAATCTTCATCCCGCCCTCGACGATCCTTGTCCACCAGCAGGTGCTGTCGATCAACTCGGTCAACGGCGCGTATACGGCTAGTGGGCCGGTTAACGTGCCTTCGGGCCAGATCGCCTTCGACCCCGGGACCGGATCGCTCTACCTGCTGGGCAACCAGGGCCTTTTCAAAGTGGACCCAGTATCCGGGACCGCGACAGCGGTGGCCCGACTCGCGGGCGGCGGCGACATCCTGTCCATGGCGGTGGTGCCAGGCGCAAACCGCATTTACCTCGCCGACAACCAGTTCACCTTCGACGGGGTGAGCTCGCAGTTCTCGTACCAGATCCTTTCGGTCGACACGCTGAGCGGCGCCACCACATCCAGCCCGGGCCTTCCCGGGCGCCTCGGATTTGTTGTCTACGACTCATCGGCCGGCCTGCTGATGACCGCCGACGCCGAAAACCTGTTCAGCATCGACCCCGCGACCGGAGTGGAAACGGCGATCACCCCCATTCCGTTCAACACCAATCCCAACTCCCTGCCGGCGTTCGCGGGAGCCGTGGATCCCGCTACGAATACGGTCTACCTTCACCTCCAGACGTTTGATTTCTTCAACCCGCTCGACCAGATCATCTCCATCAACGACCAGACGGGAGATTTCTCGCTGGGTCCCAACGTGAGCGCGCCCCAGCTCGAGTCGCTTTACTTCGAACCTGATGTGACGGTCACGCCTGACGGAATAAAGGCGGATGTTCAGAGCGCGCTTGCATCCGGCGCCATAACCAAAGCCGGTATCGCCAAGACGTTGATCGCGGAGCTGAACGATGCCGAGGCCGCCCGCACGAGGGGGCAATGCAAGACCGCCGGCAACATCTACCAGCAGTTCATCAACGATTTGAACGCCCAGCGCGGCAAGTCGATCGCCGTCGCCACGGCGAGCCGACTCGTGAGCGAGGCGCAGTTCCTGATCGGGAACTGTCCCTAGCCGAACAACGTGCCGTGGGCGGCGTGCACCGGTGGCAGGTGCGCCTCGATGAACGCCGTCGGGTCGATGAACTTATAGGGGAACGCCGGGAAGCCTGCGCACGCACTGGGCGGCAAGGCGCCGTTCCACGCATGCGATTCGAGATCCGCGTTGAACACCGCGAAGTGGAAGTGGGTCTTGTCCCCCATGTCCGCGATGTCGGCGAACGCCTGACCGCGTTTCACGCGGCTGCCGACCGCAAAACCCGACCGCAGCCACACGTGCCAGTACTGCGTGATCACCACGCCGGAGGTGGTCTGATGCCGGATGAGCACGCCGCCGCGAAAGGTCGGGTCGACCATGTAACCGGCGATCACTCCATCGCCCGCCGCTTTAACGGGCTGCCCTACCGCAGCGACGACATCCGTCCCCGTGTGCAGCCACACGGCGCCTGACGCGCACGCGCGGAGCGGCGTGCCGTTACAGAACCTCCACTCGCTGCCGAAACCGAGGCAGTGCGGCTGCCACGTGGGCAGCGGGTACTGGAAGACGTCCGCCGGGTTCGGCTTATCCTCGGGCGGCGCCGGGACCGCCGCCGCAGGCACGGTTGGGACCACTACCGCGAGCTGGAAAGCGCACAACAGGAGCGCCACCGTGCCCCGGCCCATCCGACCAGTATCGCCCTTGATTCCGCGCGGCTGGCGTCAGACACGCCGAACCCGGGAGCGGGAAGCGCACCGCTGGCGTCAGACGTGCGGAATCCCGAACCTTGCCGCCGCCGACACGAGGATCAGGCGATGTCGACGATTACGTTCTTGATCTCCGTGTAGAGGTCGAGCGCGTAGGGGCCCAGCTCGCGCCCCCAACCACTTTGCTTGTATCCGCCCCAAGGCGTCACCGCGTCGACCACGTGATAGCAGTTGACGTAAACAGTCCCGGCCTTGAGCGCGTGCGCCACCCGATGAGCTCGAGCGACGTCGCGCGTCCACACGCCGGCGACCAGCCCGTAGATCGTGCTGTTCGCTTTGGCGACCAGGTCGTCCTCGTCGCTGAAGGGGATCGCGGCCACCACCGGCCCGAAGATCTCCTCGCGCGCGATCCGCATCTTGCCGTCTACGTCTGCGAAAACAGTTGGTTTGACGAAGTAACCCCGATCGAGGCCCTCCGGCCGGTCGCCGCCGACCATCAGCCGGGCGCCCTCCTGAGTCCCGGTGCGGATGTACCCGAGCACCCGTTCCATCTGCGTCCTGGATACGAGTGGGCCCATCTGGTTCACCGGGTCCATGCCGGGCCCGATCCTCGTGTCGGCCACGGTCTTGAGCAGCTCGTCCAGCGTCTGGTCGTAGACCTTCTCCTGCACGAACAGCCGTGAGCCGGCCGAGCAAACCTGGCCCTGGTTGAAGAAGATGCCGAGGAAAGCGCCGGATGCCGCCCTGGTGATGTCCGCGTCGGCGAAGACGATGTTCGGCGACTTGCCGCCCAGCTCCAGGCTGACGCGCTTGAGGTTGCTGTCCGCAGAGGCCTTGGCGATCAGCTTGCCGACGTCTGTCGAGCCGGTGAAGGCGATCTTGTCGACGTCGGGATGGGCCGCCAGCCGCGCCCCGGCGACCTCGCCGTAACCCGGGATCACGTTGACGACACCGTCCGGAATATCGGCCTCCTGCATGAGCTCGGCGAGGCGCAGGGCGCTGAGCGGAGTCTCCTCCGAGGGCTTGAGCACCACGCTGTTGCCACATGCGAGAGCAGGCGCCAGCTTCCAGGCGGCCATCAGGAGGGGGAAGTTCCACGGGATGATCTGCCCGACCACGCCCACGGGCTCGCGCAGCGTGTAGCTCAGGTACTGGCCCGGAAACGAGACCTGCTGGGTCGCGCCGTCGAGCTTGGTGACCCAGCCCGCGTAGTAGCGAAACGTCGCGGCCGCCAGCGGTGCATGGAACAGGAGCGCGTCGTTGATCGGCATGCCGTTGTCGAGGGTCTCGAGCTGGGCGAGCTCCGTCGCCCGCTCCTCGATCATGTCGCCGATCTTCCACAACACCTTTGCCCGTTCGGCGGGAGGCAGCTCTCTCCACGTGCCGCGGTCGAATGACTTGCGAGCCGCCGCGACGGCGCGGTCGACGTCCTCGGCGTTTGCCTCGGCGACGGCAGCAAGCACATCGCCGGTCGCCGGGTCATGCGTGGCAAACGTCTTGCCGCCCGCCGACTCCACCCAGCGGCCTCCGATGAACAGCTTCTTGGGCTGCCCTTTTAGAAAGGACGCGACTTCGAGGTCTTCGGCGACCGCCATGTGCGGCATGGTACGCCCTCACAAGGTAGGCTCTTGGCATGCTGATGGAAGTCACCTGCAGGTGCGGGTGGACGACCCGCGGTTCGAGGTCGGAGGTCATCTCGAACATCCAGGAGCATGGGCGCTCCGCGCACCAGCAGGAGATCACGCCGGCCCAGGTCCGCGCCATCTGGCGCGTCGTAGAAGGCAATGGCGCGAAGAAGTAAGCCCTCGATCCAGACCCTGATCGACACCATCGGTCCGCCGGTCTCTTCTGTGCCGTGGTCACCTCGCTTCACGGCCCAGACGCTCGAGGTCCTGCCGGTCGGGCTCAGCGACGGAGCCCTTTTCTGGATGAAGCCGCTGCACGCCGATTCGCTGCGCGTCGGCCTGCCTCCCTCGGCAACGCCCGCAGACGTCGTGCTGGACGTCTTGAAGTGGTACCCGCTAACCCCAGCCGTCGTCCACTCCACGTCGTGGAGGCACGAGGAGGGCCGGATCATCCTCACCTACATCGCCGTCGTCGCGCGGCCCTCAGCGCTTCCCGCGGATTCTTTGACGATCACGCCCGTACGACGCGCCGAGATCGCGCGCGGTGAGGCGATGGCGGCGCCAAAGTCGATCGGCGTCGACGCGGTGCTCGAGCACGCGCTGCGCCACCTCTCATGGCTCGTGCGGGACGATCCGACCGTCATGCAGGCGCTGCCGGATTGGAAGGTCGTCCTCGCCGGCTACCAACCCGAACCGTTTCGCGCACTGGCCTGATTTCCGACCGAGCTCGCCGCTGGGGAATCCTGCCCGCCTATCACGGGTGGCAGGGGGATGTCGTCGAGACGCCGCCGCAGGTCGAGTACGCGATGCTCGAGGCGATGGGCGCGGCGACGGAACGCCCTCCCCGGCTGCGCGGGCCGCGACTTCCCGACGATCCGTGCTGGCCGGCGCCCGAGCGCACGTGGGGCTGGGCCGTTCAGCTTTACGCGCTTCGCTCGCGCGACAGCTGGGGCATCGGCGACCTCGCCGACCTTCGACGCTTCGCGCGCTGGTCGCGCAGGGCTGGAGCATCCCTCATCCTCCTCAACCCGTTGGGCGCGCAAACGCCCACGCTGCCGTACCAGCCTTCGCCCTACTACGCATCGACGCGCCGCTTTCGCAACATCGTGTACCTGCGGGTGGAAGACGTCGACGGTGCCGAACATGTCGACCTAGCCCCCGCGCGCAACGAAGCTCGAGTCTTGAACGGCGAGCGACGTATCGACTACGACCGTGTGTTCCAGCTGAAGACGCGCGCGCTCGAGCAGGTCTTTCGCATCGCTCCAGAACCCAGGGGCCTCGACTCCTACCTGCGCGTCCAGGGCAGAGCGCTGCGCAATTTCGCGAACTTCAACGTGAGGTGCGAGCGGCACGGCCCGGCCTGGCGCAGCTGGCCGCACGACTCCGCCGAGCCTGATCGAAACCGGGTTGCGTATCACATGTGGCTGCAGTTCCACGTCGACCGTCAGCTGGCTCGCGCCTCGCGCGAGATCGGTCTCATCACCGACGTTCCTGTGGGTTTCGCATCCGACGGCTTCGATTCGTGGCGGTGGCGCGAATACGTCGCGCCGCACATGCGCGTCGGAGCGCCGCCCGACGAGTTCTTCCGCGATGGCCAGGATTGGGGCCTGCCGCCATTCAACCCGTGGCTTCTGCGCCGCGCCCGATGGGAGCCGTTCGTCGACGCGATCCGCAGCGCGGGACGGCACACGGCAGGCATACGTCTCGACCACGTGATGGGGTTGTTCCGGCTCTTCTGGATCCCCGACGGAATGACCGCTGCCGAGGGCGCCTACGTGAAGTACCCGGCGCCGATCCTCCTTTCCTTGCTGGCCAGTGAAAGCCGGCGCGCGAAAGCCTTCGTCATCGGCGAAGACCTGGGCCTCGTCGAGCCCCCGGTGCGCAGGCACCTGCGCAAGAAGGGCTCGCTGTCCTACCGCCTCGTGTGGTTCGAAGGCTCCGATCCGGCACGATGGCCGCGTGACGCGGTCGCCGCGGTCGGCACGCACGACCTGCCGACCATCGCCGGCATCTGGACGCACAGCGAACCCGAGCACCGCCTGCATCACCTGCGCGACAAGCTCGTCAGCCTCACGCACCTTCCCGACGAAACCTCGCCGGTCGATGTTGCGGTCGCGGCTTATCGCCATCTGGCGCGCGGACGGCCGCGCATTGTCCTGGTTGCCATGGAGGATGCGCTTGGCGTGCACGAGAGACCTAACGTCCCGGGAACGATCGACGAGTTCCCCAACTGGCGGCTCGCCTTGCCCCTGCCCATCGAGGACATCGAGCAAGCGGACGGCGTGACTCGGATCGTCGCCGAGATGAAGGCCGCCGGCCGGTGAAACGCCGGGCGCGCGCCGGGCGCACTGCTAGGCAAATCGCGCCCGTCGGCAACGGTCGCGTGATCGCCTATTTCTTCGCGCGCGAAAACGAAACGCTGAGCTACGTGCGCGGCACCAACGTGCTGCGCATTGGTGAGGGACGGTACGCGGCGGTCGACGACGAGATCAGGCTCGGCGACTTCGACCTTCCACCTCTGGGCGGGGCCACCAGGGCGGCCATCGTCGAGGACATCCCGAACCTTTCCGACCTGGACGCGGTGCAGGCAACGTATGCGCGGAGCGTCCTGGTGATCGCCCAGCACCAGATGCCGACCGGCGAGTTCATCGCGATCGACCAGGAAGGCGAGGACGTATTGATGGCGAACGCGCTCGACGTCTGCGGCGAGCGCGGCGCGGCCGAGGCGTTTTTCGAATGGGCGCTGTCGCACCGGGGGTTGGACGGCCTCCTGATGTGGGGCCTCGAGCAGCACCTCCGTTTCGCCCACGGCAGCAAGCTGCGCGAGCGCTACGAACGCCTGAAGGGCGGGCCCGGACCCGAGCTGGCGGTGACGCCACCGGCGCTGCCGAAAGCCAACGTCGAGGCCCTCCGCACCGCGCTGCAAAGGCGGTCGAGCCTCGACCTGTTCATCGGGGACGATGGCATCGACCTCGCCGCGCACGCGCGCTTTCTGCTGGCGGTGCATGAGCTCATTCCGACCATCGGGGGTGGCGAAGATTTCTTTTTCGAGCACCAGGCGCACGCGCAGGACATCCATCGCGGTCGCGCGCTCTACGGCGGAGCATTCCATGGCGGGCTGACAGCCGCCGGCTCTGATCCGGCTCGGGAGGTAGATGTTCGCGCGGACCTGGGACCGAGCACCGTGACCCAAGAGCCGGCCGCGCGCGGCCGCTACAGGATCCGGGTCGAAACGGGCTCGGGCAGGCTCTGGGCCTCGTCATCAGATCCCCGGCCGGGCGGCCAGGAGTTCGCGTTGGGGGCCGAGGCCGATCCGCCGGACTGGACCCGCGACGCGGTGATCTATCAGTTGATGGTCGACCGGTTCGCCCGTTCAGACGGCGCGCTGCCTGCACCAGGATCGGCGACCGCACTCTATGGCGGGACGCTCGACGGCGTTCGCGATCACCTCGACCACATCGCTGGCCTCGGCTGCAACGTGCTGTGGCTCACGCCGGTGCACCAGACCCCATCGCATCACGGCTACGACCACGAGGACTTCTTCAAGGTCGAGCCCCGTTACGGAGGCGAGGTCGCGCTGAAGCGCCTCATCGAAAGCGCCCACGCCGGAGGCATGCGCGTGCTGCTCGACTTCGTGCCGAACCATACGGGCCGCGGCCACCATCTCTTTCGCGACGCGATCGCGCAAGGGGGTGAGGCCGCGGAGTTCTATCGCTTCTGGCAGTGGCCGCACTACTACCGCTGCTTCGCCGACGTCATCTCGCTGCCGCAGCTGGACACCGGCAACCGCCGCGTGCAGCGATACCTGATCGAAGCGGCGCAGCACTGGGTCACCGAATACGGAGCGGACGGCGTTCGCTGCGACCACGTAGCCGGGGTAGACCCAGCCTTCTGGATCGAGCTGCGCCGCGGCCTGCGCGCGGCCAAGCCTGATGCTCTCGTGCTCGGCGAGGCCACCGGACACTTCGACTGGCTTGCGCGATACGCGGGACGCCTCGACGCCATCTTCGACTTCGACTTCGCCCACATGGCGCGGGAGACCTTTGCGCGTCGCCGTATGGGCCTCGTCGATTTCGCCGCGTGGATGGACGCGCACGACACCGCCCTCCCAGGCCTGGCGCTGGCGACGCTCCTCGACAACCACGACATGAACCGGTTCCTGTGGATGGCCAGGGGAGACACGGAGCGCCTGAAGCTCGCAGCGACACTGCTCATGACGCTTCCCGGGATGCCCGTCATCTACTACGGCACCGAGGTGGGCCTGACCCAGCGCCACGACGGGGTGGCTGAAAACGCCGAAGCTCGCCTGCCGATGCTTTGGGGCGCGGACCAGGACCACGACCTGCTCGCGCATTTCCAGAAGCTCGGGCGGTTGCGAGCGGAGTCGCCGGCGCTGCGGCGAGGGTCACGCCGGACTCTGTCGGTCGACGCCGATCGGCTCGTTTATGAGCGGGTGCTCGGCGAGGAGCGCGTCGTGGTCTCGCTCAACGTCAAGACTTCAGGCTGGTCGGTCGTCGACGGTTCCGGTCGCGACCGCCTTGGCCAGGATGATGTACTCGGCGTGGGCCCAGACCAGCGGCCGGGCTGAGCCGGTCGGCAAGCCCGAACCCTCCCACACCTGCTCACCGAGGAGCTGATCCGCGCCGGCCAGCGACTGGAGCTGCAGCTCATACGGCATGCCGTGGCCGCCCGCCAGCACCGTGTACACGCCGCGCTCGGCGGTGAGGAGTGGCCACACGTGGCCCTGGCCCGGCGGGGAGGAGCCGGTGTTCTTTTCCCCGTAGCCGTCGCGCGGATACCGATACCACATCGTTCCTGCGGCGGATTGCTGGTCGACCACCGTCAGGGTCGCCACGATGCGTGGATCGTTGGGCTGCCGTACGCCAAGCCTCACCAGCTCGAGGAAGCTTGGGTCGACGATCTGGCGCTGGTCCCACACGCCCCCGCCGTTGGCGATGTCGATCGGCTCAGCCGTGTCGGGCTTGCCGTCGGGTGAGATGCGCAGGTAGTAGCCGGGACCGAAAGATCCCGTGCGCGTGAACGTCCACGATTCCAGCGACCGATCCCATTGCGTGACGATGTCCTGAATCGGGACGGCGCGATCGACAACCTGGTTCGTGGCGATCTCCCAGCGCTCGACTGCACGCAGCGCAGCGATTTCCGCGGCGATGGTCGCGGGCGAGTATCCCCCTGCTTCCTCCCAGCGCTCCTGCGGCGTCGCCGGCCCCCTGCCCAACAAGTAAGACGTGGCCTTTTCGATGTCCGGCCCGGAAGCCTTCCCGGCAAGCCGCACCGCGAGCAGGATCGCGTCGGCGGTCTCGTCCAGCTGCTGGCCGGTCCACACCGGGGTGCCGTTCAGGTCTGTGTTCTGCGGCATGCTGCCGTCGGACCTCTGCTGCCTCCCCATGAAACGGAGCACGTCGTACGCGGTCGCCGTGTCGCCCGCGGCAAGCAGCCCGCTGGCGGCGTGATAGAGGTCGCGCGGCCACACCTTGCGATAGCCGACGTCGCCGTCATCGTCAGAGGCGCCGTCGCCCCAGGGGCGGGCGAGCGAGGCGACGATCGCGCCGGGGTGCAGCTTGTCCTCGGCCATCTTGATCACCTCGGCGCTGTAGAAGAAGAGCGACGCGTCGCCGGCGGGCGCGCTGAGTTGCGACGTGTACTTGCGCCAGCCCGACCGGTACGCGTCGAACAATCCCTGCGCCCCCACCTTCTCCGTCGCGTCCAGCTCGCCATCGGCCGCGGCGCGGGTCGCGCCAAATGCGAGCTCGGTGACCCAGGATCCGCCCCCGCTGTTGAGCTTCCAAGTCAGCGTCACGCGGCCGGGCCCGGCCTGCCGGAAGCGGGAGGTGAGCGCATCGTGGTGGAGCTGGTCGTAACCGTCGCCGTGGCCCAGATAGCCCGCCGTGCGCTGGTCCTTCGTCGTGTCGCCTCCGACCGCAAGCCACAGGCCGCGCTTGTTCACGTATCCCCGCGAGCCGTCGAAAAAGGCGGTCTGCCCTGCCCCTGAGCCGCCGAGGTGCGGCACGAGGTAGCCGTAAACCTGCAGGTTCGACGTGTGGCCGGTGAGGTGCGCCCGAACCACGACCACCGGCCGATCCGGGTCGGTCGCCACCTCGGTGACCAGGCTGAATCCATGCGCAGGGTCATCGACCTGCAGCACGTAGGTGAGCGCGCGATCGTCCGTGACCCGGGCGCTTGCGACGCCCTGGGTCGCGGCGTCGAAGAAGAAGCTCGACCCGTCGGTGACAACGAAGCCGAACTGCCGCAGGTTGTCGGCATCCACCGTCGGATACAGAACATCGGCCAGCGTGCCATGCGCGGCGGTGAACCATACGTTCGACTGGCGGGTGGCGGCGGTCCCGATCGCGTCCTTGTCGCCGGTGGTCCAATGATCGGTGCTTACGTTGGCGACAGGCGCCAGGTCCGACGTCCACCCGCTGGTCGGTCGAAAGACGACGATCGCAACGATGGCCAGCGCGGCGACGAGCGCGCCCGCGAGAATGACGAGCCGGTGGGTTCGGATCAGCCCTTGACGCCGCCCACGGTCAATCCGGTTCGGAAGTACCGCTGCAGCCCCAGGAAGAGCGCCATCACCGGAACCGAGACGATAAGCGAGGCCGCCGCAAAGTAACCCCACGGCACCCTGTAGTCGTTCTGCAGACCCCAAAGGCCGACGGGGACGGTGTACGCGTTCTCGTCCAGCAGCAGCACCGAGGCCATCACCCACTCGTTCCAGGCCGTGAGGAACATCAGCAGCGCCGTCACTGCTAGGGCAGGTAGGGAAAGCGGAAGGATGATGCGCCAGAACGCCTGGGTCACCGTGCACCCGTCGATGAGCGCGGCTTCATCGAGCTCACGAGGGATGGTGTCGAAGTAGCCCTTCAAGTTCCAGGTGCAGAAGACCAGCGCAATCGACATGTACGCCAGGACGAGCCCGAAGGGCGAGCCGAGGAGGCCAACCGTCTTGAGGATCAAGTAGATCGGGATCAGCGCGAGCACCGACGGAAAGGCCTGAATGGCAAGCAGCAGGATCAGCGTCATCTGCTTGCCGGCAAAGCGAAAGCGCGACAACGCGTACGCTCCGGTCGCCGAGCCGACGAGGCCGGCCAGCATTGTGCCCACCGACACCCCCACGCTGTTGCGGAGCCAGAGCGGGAACGGCTTTTTCGTCCAGATGTAGATGAAGTTGTCCAACGTCGGATGGTCCGGCCAGAGGCTCAGGGTGAGCGAGTAGAGCGACTGCCCCGGACGGAACGCCGCCTGCACAACGAAAAAAGCCGGGAACAGGGCGAAGATAACCATCGCGGACAGGAAGGCATACAGGAGAGCCGGCACCCCGAAGCGCGCGAGAATCCTCACCGAGCCTCCTCACGCACGAGTCCGCTGAACCGCAGGCTGCCCAGCGTGACACCGAAGAGCATCGCGAAGATCACGACCGCGAACGCTGCGATGTAGCCGAAGTTGAAGAGCTGGAAGGCTTCGCGGAACGCATAGACCATGACGAATTCGGTGGCTCCAGGCTTTGCGGCGCTCACAAACGGTCCGCCTGTGGTGATGAGGTAAGCGGTGTTGAGCGTGTTGAACGTGAGGATGGCGCTGAGGACAGTCGCCGGAAGGATCGCCGGGCGCAGCAGCGGTAGCGTGATGCGCCAGAACTTGCGCCAGGCCCCGGCGCCATCGACCGCGGCGGCTTCATACAGTTCGCTGGGGATGCTTTGCAGCGCGCCGAGGATGACCACCATGAAAAACGGGTAGGACATCCACAGGTTCGCGAGCACGATCGACGCGAACGCCCAGTTTGGATCTGTCAGCCACGGAAGACCTGCTTGCGGGCCGGCGACGAGCCTGTACAGTTGGTTCAGCGTCCCGAACTCGCCGTTGAAGAAGAACTTCCAGACCAGCGCCGTGATGTAGCTGGGTACTGCCCACGGCACGATCAGCGCCACCCGCCAGAACGCCTTGAAGCGAACCGCGGGATGGTTCAGCGCCAGAGCCGTGAGCATCCCGACCGCCAGGAACAGCGGGATGCAGATGGCGACGAAGAGGAAAGTCCTGCCGAGCACGATGAAGAAGTCGGCGTCGAAGGTCTTGAGCAGGTTCTGGTAGTTGGTCAGGCCTATGAACGTGTAGTGGCGAAAGTGATAGAGGTTCTGGTTCGTTCCCGAGATGAAGATGTTGTAGAGAATCGGGTAAAAGCTGATCAGGCCGACACCGACGATCATCGGCGTCAGATACGCGAGCGTCGTCCCCGCACGTACCCGATACATGGATCAGCGGAAAGCAGAGGGCGGCAGAGACTGCCGCCCCCGCAATTCGACCACTTACCTACTTGAGCTGAGCGACGTTCTTCTCCGCGGCGGTCTGTGCATCGCGTAACGCATCGTCCACCGACTGCTTACCCGTCCATACGGCTTCGAGCGCCTTTGCGACAGGGTCCCACAGAGCGGACATGAAAGGTGTGTTGGGAAGAGGAACGCCGTTCTTCACCTGGGCGCCAAACCCCGCGATGTCGGGAATGGCCTGGACCTTCGGGTCAGCGAGCGCCAGCTTGTTGGCCGGGATCTCTCGCGTCGTGAGGACCATGTTGGTCTGGTTGGCCTGGTTGGAGAAGAACTTCATGACATCGACCGCGAGCGCGGGGTTCGCGGAGTAAGCGCCCAGCATCAGGGTCTTGACTCCGACAAACGGCGAGGCGGCTTTTCCGGAGGCTTGGACCGTCGGCAGGGTGGCGTAGCCGTAATCCACGCCGGCCTTGACGTAGTCGGCCACGGACCACGGTCCGTTGATGATCATCGCCGCCCTGCCCTCTTTGAACAGCGTGTCGGCGATGCCGTAGTCAACACCGGCGGGCATCGCGCCCTTGAAGCTGGCCACGTAGTTGAAGCCGGCCTTGGTGCCGCTGCTGTTCAGACCGACGCTGCCGTCGGCCTTGACGTAAAAACCACCCGAACCGTAGATCCACGGCGCCTGGAAGTAAGCGTCCTTTGGGTTCCAGACCACGCCGTATGACCCAGGGTTGGTCTGGCTGTAGCTCTTGGCGAAAGTCACAAGGCCATCGGTCGTCTTCGGGATCTGGCTGCTGTTGACCAGCTTCTTGTTGTAGATGATCGTGATGGCTTCGACAGACTCGGGCATCCCGTAGGTCTTCCCCTCGAATGTCGCGGCGTCCACCGCGGCCGGGGTGAACTGCGAGCTCATGTAGTCCCTGGACACGTAGGCGTCCATGGGCTTGATGGCTTCGAGCTTCACCCATTTACCGATCTGGTCGTCGACCCAGGCCACGACGTCGGGGCCCTGGCCGGCGCCTGCCGCCGCGGTGACGGCGTCGGTGAGGTTCGGCTTGTGGACCAGGTTGATCGTGACGTTCGGATACTGCTTGGTGTACGAGTCGTAGATCGCCTTCTTGGCGTCGAGGTAGGTGCCCTCGTAACCGTGCCAGATGGTGATCGTGCCGCTGCGGTTCAGGGTCTGAGTCGGGGTGTTGCCACTGCCACTCCCGCACGCCGTCGCCACCATGGCGATCAGCGCGAGCAGGGTGAGCCCCGCCGATTTACCCCAACGGATCCAGGCCATCAAGTCTTCCTCCCTTGATTCAGGCAAACCTAACCCCCCTCATCGGTCCCGATCAGGACACGTTCAAGAGGCGGGAGTAAATCGGTTTAGCGGGAATCTATTCCGGTCTCAAATTCCTGTCAAGGACCAATTCGGCCGCCGATCGAGGACGGATCAAAAGACCCGGTATCTTTGCCGTGAATGATCCAGCGGGCGAGGCTTGCCGGAACCGACCTCGAGTTCTACCCGCTCAAGGGTTTGGGCGACGGCCTTCCGATGACCGTGAAAGTCCTCCTCGAGGGGCTCATCCGCCTCGCCGGTGCAGGCACGACCGCCGAGGAGAACATCGGGACGCTGGCGAAGTGGCCGGCCCCATCGCCCGGCAGCGAGCTTCCGTTCCTCCCCGCGCGCGTTCTCATGCAGGACTTCACCGGCGTGCCGGCTGTGGTCGACCTGGCCGCGATGCGCTCCGCGATGCGGCGAGCCGGCAAGGACGCCGGCAAGGTGGACCCGTTGGTGCCCGTCGACCTGATCATCGACCACTCGGTGCAGGTCGACTCGTTCGGCTTCCGCGACTCCTACACCCGCAACATAGAGAAGGAGATCGAGCGGAACCGCGAGCGCTATTCGCTCCTGCGGTGGGCGCAGCAGGCGTTCCACAACTTCTCCCTCGTGCCGCCGGGCATGGGCATCTGTCACCAGGTCAACCTGGAGTACATCGCCAGGGTCGTGCAGGTCCGCGACAGAGTCGCCATCCCCGACACTCTCATGGGCACGGACTCGCACACCACGATGGTCAACGGACTCGGCGTCCTGGGCTGGGGAGTCGGCGGTATCGAGGCCGAGGCCGCGATGCTCGGCCAGCCGGCCTACCTCGCGTCGCCGGTCGTCGTCGGAGTGCGCTTCCACGGCGCGCTGCCCGCGGGATCGACCGCGACCGACCTCGTGCTGACACTCACCGAGATGCTGCGCAAGCACGGCGTGGTCGAAAAGTTCGTCGAGTTCTGCGGCGACGGGCTGTCCAGCCTCTCCGTCCCCGACCGCGCAACGATGAGCAACATGTGTCCCGAGTACGGGGCCACGTCTGCTTTGTTTCCGGTCGACGCGCAAACCCTCCGCTACCTGGAGATCACCGGCCGCAGCCGGGAACAGATCGACCTGGTCGACCGCTACACCAAAGAGCAGGGCCTGTTCCGACGCGACGGCGATCCCATCCCGCGGTTCACCGAGCTGCTCGAGCTCGACCTCACCAAGATCGAGCCAAGCCTCGCGGGCCCCAAGCGCCCGCAGGACCGAGCTCCGCTGCCGAAAGTCTGGGAGAGCTTCAACGCGGCGTTCGCTCACGACCCAAAGCCAAGCCCGGAAGCGATCTCGCGGCTCACCGGTGAAGGTGGTCCGGTCGACGGGCGTGCCGCGGTCGCGGTCGCGGCCGAGCCGACGGCGAAGCTGGAGAACGGCTGCGTGGTGATCGCGGCCATCACCAGCTGCACCAACACCTCCAACCCATCCGTCATGGTGGCCGCGGGGCTGCTGGCGAAGAACGCGGTCGAGCGCGGGCTGTCCGTCCATCCCTACGTCAAGACGAGCCTGGCCCCCGGCTCCCGAGTCGTGACCGATTACCTCAACACCGCCGGGTTGATGGAGCCGCTCGAAAAGCTGGGCTTCTACCTCGTGGGCTACGGCTGCACCACGTGCATCGGAAACTCGGGCCCGCTGGCCAGTCCCGAGGTGGAGGCGGCCGTGATGAAGGAGGATCTCAGCGTGGTCGCGGTGCTTTCCGGCAACCGCAACTTCGAATCACGCATCCATCCTCTGGTCAAGGCCAGCTACCTCGGCTCGCCGCCGCTTGTCGTCGCGTACGCGCTGGCCGGCACCGTGCACCTCGACCTCACCAAGGACCCCATCGGGCACACGAAGGATGGCAAGCCGGTGATGCTGTCCGAGCTGTGGCCTTCGCAAGAAGAGGTCAACGCGGTCGTGCAGCAGTGCGTGCAGCAGGAGATGTTCAAGCGCGAGTATTCCCGCATCTTCGAAGGCGACGAGCACTGGAAGAAGATGAGCTCGCCGACCGGCCCGATCTTTCAGTGGGAAGAGAGCTCCACCTACGTCAAGGAGCCGCCCTACTTCGAGGACTTCGGCCCGGAGCCGCCGGTCCTCGGCGATGTGGACGGCGCGCGCGTGCTGGCGGTGCTCGGAGACTCTGTGACGACCGACCACATCTCACCCGCCGGCGCGATCCCAGTCGACAGCCCCGCCGGCAAGTACCTCGTCGAGCACGGTGTGGAGAGGAGTGACTTCAACAGCTATGGCGCGCGCCGCGGCAACCACGAGGTCATGGCGCGCGGGACGTTCGGCAACATCCGCCTCCGCAACAAGCTCGTCGAGCGCGAGGGCTACTGGACGCGTCACTTCCCGGACGGAACGGAAAGCACGATCTTCGAAGCGTCTGAACGCTACCGGTCCGAGGGAGTGCCGCTCATCGTGATCGCAGGCAAGGAGTACGGCTCGGGCTCGTCACGCGACTGGGCTGCCAAGGGTCCGCTCCTGCTCGGCGTACGCGCCGTAATCGGGGAGAGCTTCGAGCGCATTCACCGCTCGAACCTTGTGGGCATGGGCATCCTGCCACTGCAGTTCGCGCCAGGCGAGAGCGCCCAAACGCTCGGCCTGAGCGGGCACGAGCGCTACACGATCCGCGGCCTGGAAGGCATCAAGCCGGGGCAGGACTTCGAGATCGCGGCCGCAAGCGACGACGGCAGGGTCAAGCGCTTCACCACCCGCGCGCGTGTCGATAACGAGATCGAAGTTGGCTACTTGCGCCACGGAGGCATCCTCCCCCTGGTCCTCCGGGAGCTGATCGCAAAGGACTAAAAACCCGGTCATTTCGGATAGTCCGGACTAACCGTGGTTTCGGTCGAGAGCATTCCCGGATAGTCCGGACTATCCGGGGTGGGCGCCTAAGCGGTGGGTGCCTAAGCCGCCGGGACTGCTGCCTCGCTGGCCTCGTACGAGGTCTTGATCGGCAGCCAGCGCTCGTGCCCGCAGTCCGGGCACTCGAACAATCCGACCACGACGTCAGGCCGCGACACGTCTGAGTGCATGGTGCGCAGCTGCATCGACACGTCGGCGTCGTGACGCTCGCAGGCCGGGGCCTCTTCGTAGGTCATGCCTGGACGGTAACGCAGTGCGTCGTGCTCCTCCTAGTGACCGAGGCACAACGCCATGCCGTGCTTGCCTGTCCCCCGTCCACACCCTAAAGTTGGGAATCATGGCCACGAAGAGGGTCGAGGACGAGGTCCAGGAGCCCAGGCCGACCGTGCGCGAGGTGATGCGGTCCGTGCTGGCCCAGGCGAAGCTGATCGCCGGCGCCGACGGGCTCGACCGGCGAGTGGAGTGGGTCCGGCTGATGGAGACGCCGGAGGTGCAGCCCCGTGCGGGCGACCTGATGTTCACCAGCGGCTTCCCGATCAAGGACGACGTCTCAGCGCAGATCCGCCTGGTCGCCCGCATCGCGGATTCAGGTGGGGCGGGTCTGGTCGTGCGGCCGCTGCCCTATATGCGCAAGGTCCCGGCCGAGATGGTGACCGAGGCGGACCGCCTGAAGGTTCCACTGTTCACCGTCCCCTCCGACGTCCAGTTCGTCGACCTGATGGCCCCCCTGCTCGAGCGGATCATCAACGCCGAGCACTGGCGGCTAAAGCGCTCGATCGAGATCCACCACCGTTTCACCGAGCTCGTCCTGGACGGCAAAGGCGTGAACGAGATCTGCCGCACGCTGGCCGACCTCCTCGAGAGCGCGGTCGTCGTGGAGGATGCAAGCTTCCACCTCCTCGCCCACGCAGGGGGCAGCGCGGACCCCCACCGCAAAGAGACGATCCTCCGCCAGGGCACACCGCAGCGGGTGCTGTTCGACCCGCAGATCCAGCGCATGCTGCGCGAGGTCGAAGCCAAGCGTGGCCCGGTCAAGGTCCCGGCGTTCCCACACCTCGGCATGTCGCGCGAGCGCCTGATCGCGCCGATCCTCTCCTCCAACCAGGTCCTCGGCTATATCTCGATCCTCGACCACCCGCCGCACAACGAGGAGCTCGCATTCATGGCGATCGAGCAGGCAGCTCTCGTGCTTGCCCTCTCCGTCGCCAAGGAGCGCGAGCTCTCCGAGGTCGAGGGGCGCGTCAGGGGCGAATACCTCGAAGACCTGCTCCACGGCACGTATGGCGACGAGGCCGCGGCCCAACGCCGGGCCCGGCATCTGGGCTACCCGCTGCATGGAAGCCACATCGTCGTGCTCGTCGACATCGACGACTTTCGCGGCTTCAACAAGGCGCGACAGATCTCGGAGGATGCGATCCAGGCCCTGAAGCGGGAGTTCCTGCGCCGGGTCACAAACGTGGTTCGAACGACCTACCCGCGGGCGCTGGTCCAGGGCCGCTCCGACCAGGTGGTCGCGTTGCTGCCCCTGGGCACCGAGGTCGTCGACCACCAGGCGCGAAGCCACGCCCTCGGACTGCAGATCCGCCAGGCCGTCGCCGACTGGAAGCCCGGTTTCACAGTGTCTGTCGGGTTCAGCGCCCCGATCGAGGCCCCGTCATCGGTGGCGGGAGCCCTGCGCGAGGTCACCTCCGTCATGGAGTCGCTGGCCCGGTTCAAACGGTGGAGCCAGGTGGTTGCGGTTCCCGAGCTCGGGCTCACGGGCCTCCTCGCGGCGGTCAGCGACGAGCGGTTGGTCGACTACAGCCGGCGCCATCTCGGACCGTTGATCGAGCACGACAGCGCGCGCAAGGGAGCGCTCGTCGCCACGCTGCGGGCATACCTCGAGACGGGGGAGCAGCAGCAGGCGGCGCAGAGACTGCGTGTCCATCCCAACACGCTTCGCTACCGCCTGGACCGGATCCGGGAGATCACCGGCCTGGACCTGGAAGACCCGGAGACGCGCCTCAACCTCTCCGTCGCCCTGCGCGTGCAGTCCTTGCTCGGCATGTAGCGATCGCATAACAAATTCGCTGAGCTTTTTGTGATCGGCACACTAGCTCGTGCCGGCGACTCCAGGTAGCCTTCCGATTCAGTGCCCCCCGCGCTCGACTCATCGCGCCTCGCGTGGCCAGGTGACCTCCCGGAAAGCCGGGCCGCATGTGGAATGGGCTTTGTGGCCACGCCCGAGCTCGGCCATGAAGCCGTCGGCCTTGGCGTCACCGCGCTCGCACGCCTCGCGCACCGCGGCGGCCTGGACGCGGACGGCAAGAGCGGCGACGGCGCGGGGCTGCTGATCCAGGTTCCCCAACGTCTGCTCAGCGGTCCATATGCCGTCGTCGCGCTGTTCGAATGGGACGAGCGCGCTCGCGCCGTGGTCGAGGCCGCGGTCGCCGGTTCGGGCATGCAGATCTACGCTTGGCGTGCCGTCCCCGTCGACCCGGAGTCTCTTGGCTCCCGAGCACGCGAGACGATGCCCGCGATCTGGCACGGCCTCATCGAAAACCCAGACCTCGACCCTGGCGAATGGGAGCGCCGCCTCTACCTTGTCCGGCGACGTGCCGAAAAGAGCGCCGATGAGCAAGGCGTGAGGATGTACGTCGCGTCGTGCTCGAGCCGCACGCTCGTGTACAAGGGCCTGATGGCGGGCACTCGGCTCGCCGACTTCTACCTGGACCTGCACGACCAGGCCTGCGAGAGCCGCCTGGCGGTCTTCCACCAGCGCTACTCGACCAACACGATGCCGGACTGGCGACTCGCCCAACCGTTCCGCATGCTCGCGCACAACGGCGAGATCAACACGGTTACGGGAAACCGGGCGTGGATGCACGCCCGCGAGCCCGAGCTCGAGCCCGAGCTGCGCGGGGTGATCTGGCCGGAGGGGTCTGACTCCGCCTCGCTCGACAACGCGCTCGAGCTGCTTGTCCACCGAGGTTGGGAGGTGAGCGAGGCGTTGATGAGCCTCGTCCCCGAGGCATGGGAGGGGCGCGGAGACCTCGCCGCGCCGGTGCGCGATTTCTACCGCTACCAGTCGATCCGATTCGAGCCGTGGGACGGACCCGCAGCTCTCGCGTTCAGTGACGGGATCGTGGTCGGCGCGGCCCTTGACCGGAACGGCCTCCGGCCGCTGCGCTGGCAGCGAACCCGCGACGGCCTGGTCGCCGCGGCTTCGGAGGCCGGCGTCGTGTCGATGCCTCCGGAAGAGGTCGTCGAGCGCGGGAGGCTCGGGCCGGGTCAGATGCTGCTGGTCGACACGCGGGACGGTTCGCTGCTCCGCGACGCGGACGCCAAGGAGCGGGCCGCAGCGCGGCATGACTACGGGATGCTGGCCGACCGAGTGCTGGTACCCCTCCAGCGGCACCACGTCGACCTCGAGCCGCTCGAAGACCTTCCCGGGCATCACGCGCTTCACGGGTGGGGATTCGAGGACGTCAAGTTCGTGGTCGAGGTCATGGCCGAGTCGGCCGCCGAACCCGTCTATTCGATGGGCGACGACATCCCGATCGCGCCGCTCGGCCGCACGCCGCGACGGGTCTACGGCTACCTGCGCCAGCGATTTGCCCAGGTCACCAATCCCGCGATCGACCCTCTGCGCGAGAAGGCGGTGATGTCACTCCGCACCCTGCTCGGCGCGAGGCGCCTCACGCTCGAGCCGGAAGGCGGTACTGACCGCGAGCTGCTGCGACGTCACCACCCGGCGGTGCCGACCGACGGGAAGTTATTGGAGCTCGAATCACCGGTCCTCGGCGCGGCCGAGCTGGCGCGCGTCTTGCAGGACGCGACGGTGCTGGACGCGACCTACGCCCCCGACGAAACCCTGAGCGGCGCCCTGCAGCGGCTGCGACGCGAAGCTGAAGAGGTGGACGGCGTCGTAGCCTTGAGCGACCGCCGCTCAGGTCAATACCGCCTGCCCGTGCCGATGGCTCTAGCGGTGGGTGCGGTTCATTCGCACTTGCTCGCAGCCGGACGGCGCATGGCCACCGACATCGTCGCAATCGCCGGCGATGCCGTGGACGTGCATGACATCGCATGCCTGATCACGATCGGCGCCACGGCGGTGCATCCGTATCTCGCGTTCGCCACGGTCGGCGACGAAGCAGCGCCGCGATATCGCAAAGCTCTCGAGGCGGGGCTGCTCAAGGTGATGGCGAAGATGGGCATCTCCTGCGTCACTAGCTATCGCGGCGCAGAAGTGCTCGAGGCCCTCGGTCTCGGCACCGAGGTGATGGAGATGTGCTTCCCAGCAGTGCCTTCGCGAGTCGGCGGCGCGAACCTCTCTGATCTGGAGCAGATCGCACGCGCGCGAACCGGCCCGACGCCGGATCACGGGCGTATGCGGTTCCGCAAGGCCGGCGAGCACCACGCTTACAACCCGCTCGCGGTGCGCGCGGCACAGAAAGCGGCCCAAACGGGAGACGTGGAAGCCTATCGCGAGTGGCGCCGCCTCTCGAGCATGGGCGACCCACAGTCCCTGCGCGAGCTGATCCAGTTCGACGACTGTACGCGGCCAGTTCCACTCGACGAGGTGGAACCGGCGACCGAGATCGTCAAGCGATTCGTCAGCACCGCCATGTCGCTTGGTGCGCTTTCGCCTGAGGCGCACGAGGCGCTCGCCATCGCCATGAACCAGGTCGGAGCTCGCTCCAACTCCGGTGAGGGCGGCGAAGACCCCGACACGTATGACGAAATGGATGGAGTGCGTCGGGGGGATGGGAGGCCCTCCCCCATCAGAAGAGACAACAAGGTCAAGCAGGTTGCCTCCGCGCGCTTTGGCGTCACGCCTAAATATCTGAAGCGCGCGGACGAGCTCGAGATCAAGATCGCGCAGGGCTCGAAGCCAGGCGAGGGCGGCCAGCTGCCCGGACTCAAGGTGACCAGCCTCATCGCGCGCCTGCGCCACGCGCAGCCCGGCATGCAGCTCATCTCGCCGCCACCGCATCACGACATCTATTCGATCGAAGATCTGGCGCAGCTCATCCACGACCTCAAGACGGTGAACCCACGCGCGCGGATCGGGGTGAAGCTCGTCTCGGAGGCGGGTGTCGGAACCATCGCCGCGGGCGTCGCGAAGGCTCGAGCCGACTACATCCTCATCTCAGGCCACGACGGCGGCACCGGCGCGTCGCCGCTGTCTTCGATCAAAAATGCCGGTTCGCCGTGGGAGCTTGGTCTGGCCGAAGCCCAGCAGGTCCTCGTCGCCAACCGGCTGCGCGAGCGCGTCACGCTTCGCACGGACGGCGGCATCCGCAGCGGGCGCGACATCGTCATCGCCGCAGCGCTTGGAGCGGAGGAGTTCGGGTTCGGCACCGGCGTGCTGGTTGCGCTGGGCTGCGACATGGCGCGGCAGTGCCACCTCAACACCTGCCCGACCGGAATCGCCACGCAGCGCGAAGACCTGCGCGCCAAATTCGACGGCCGACCCGAGCACGTCGTCAATTACCTGTTCCTCATCGCCGGAGAGGTCCGCGAACACCTCGCCCGATTGGGTGCCCGCAGCCTGCAGGAGGTGGTGGGGCGCGTCGAGCTCCTCGAGCAGGTTCCGGGCGCCAGGCTCGACCTCTCGTTTGTCCTCGCCCCCACCGACTCGTCGTTGCCCCGGCACCGGCTCTGGAGCCGCAACGGGGACGCGCCGGACGCGCCGCCGCCGAGCGGCGACATCGACAACTCGCGAAGGACGCTCGGCGCCTCGTTGACGACGGGTGACCATCGCGAGTATCGAGGCAGCGCGGGCCAGAGCTTCGGCGCGTTTCTCGACGCCGGCGTCGAGCTGACCCTCGAAGGACAGGCGCAGGACTATGTCGGCAAAGGCATGGGCGGCGGAGTCATCGCGATCAGACCTTTCGGACAGGACGGCGGGGACGACCCGGTGCTCGCAGGCAACACCATCTGCTACGGCGCGACGGGTGGGAAGCTCTTCATCGCGGGCCGGGTTGGAGAGCGTTTCTGCGTGCGCAACTCGGGGGCCGTCGCCGTCGTCGAAGGTGCGGGCGATCACTTCTGCGAGTACATGACCGGCGGCGTTGCGGTTGCCCTCGGTCAGGTCGGCTGGAACGCAGGCGCCGGGATGACCGGCGGCGTCGCCTACGCGCTCGAGTTTCGGCAGCTGAACGTCGACAGCGTCGTGGCTCGAGACGTGCCGGAGGAAGACGCCGACGAGCTCAGGGCCCTGGTCGAGGAGCACCTCCGGCGCACGGGCAGCCGCAAGGCCGCCGAGATGCTGGCGAGCTGGGACGAGGCGATCGGGCGCTTCCGCCAGATCGTGCCGGTGGCGCCGCCCGAGGCGCAGGCCGCGGCCGCGCCGCAAGAGGCGGCGGAAACCGCTCCTAAGACCGCGGCATAGCCCAAAGCCAGCACTATGCTGAAACCGTGAAGAGGCTTGCGGTGCTCGCGTTCGTCCTGGCCCTCGTCGCGGGCTGCGGCTCGTTCGGGGCGGCGCAGGCGCACTCCCTCTCCCTCGCCTACAAAGCAGGGGAAACGTACAAGTACAACTTTCACGCCGCCTTCAAATACACGATCGGTGCCGAGGGCATGTCGGTTCCGCTGGACCTGGACATCACGGCAAAAGAAGGGCTGACAGTGAAGTCGGTCGATTCGAGCGGAACCGCCGACGTTGCCATCGCGGTGACCGACATGTCGCTGAAGTCGACTGTGAACGGCACCACCAACACGACGACCACGACGACGACGACCAACGTGGATATGAAAATCGCGTCCGATGGGCACATCGTCAGCATCAACGGCAGCGCGTTCGGCAACAGCTCGCTGCCGGGTATGACGGGATCCGAAGGCGGCCTCGTGTCGGCAATCCTGCCGGATAAGCCAGTGAAACCCGGCGACACGTGGTCGAAGAGCTACGACCAGCCCAACCCATTGGGCTCTGGCTCGAGCAAGGTCACGACGGACAACAAGTACCTCCGCGACGAAAAGGTCGGCAGCGTGGACACCGCAGTGGTGGAGAGCAAGATCAACTCCAGCTTCAACCTCACCATCGACCTCTCGGCGATGGTCGGCAGCTCCGGGACGTCGCTGATCCCCTCCGGCGGAGCGGCGGCGGGGCTGCAGGGCATCACCATGACCGGGACCTCCATCTCTGACGTGACCTCATGGATCGACGCCACCGCCCACCGGGTCGTCAAGTCGCACTCCACCGGCCCCCTCGACGCGACGATGTCGTTGAACATGGCCGCCGGCGCCGCGAATCCCGGGCTGACCGGACCGATCACCCTCAAGGGCACTCAGACGCTGGACATGACCCCTGCCTGACGCCGGCGCGATTCGACAGGCGCTCGAAGCCGAGCGCAAGGCGGAGCAGGAATTCGTCGAGCGGGCGCGACAGAACGAGTCAGCACCCCGGGGTTGGCCCGCCGCACTGTTGATGTTTCATCTGGGAATGTGGAGAGAGCGAATGCGCAACGCGCTCACCGATCTCAGTGAAGGCCGCGAGCCTACGCCACCGCCCGAGAACACCGACGAGGTGAACGACGCGGAGCTGCCCAACGGAATCGGCACACCGCTCGCCGACGCCGCCGCGCGGTCGGACCACCTGCTCAGCGAGATCATCGAGCTCTACGGACGTGTCGGCGAGCGGACCTTCGACTGGTACTCGGCAAAGAACACGACGGAGGCGGTCCTCCGCAACAGCTACTTGCACCCGCGGGTTCATCTCTTCGAGTACTTGCGGGAGAACGGAGAGCAGGATCCCGCCAACGAGCTCTTCGAGGACATGTTCGCCGACATGCAGGCAGCCGGTGCGCCCCCGATGATCATGACCACGGCGCAGTACAACCTGGCCTGTGCGCGGTCGCGACAAGGGCGCAAAGATGATGCGCTCACTCTGCTCGAGGACGCCTTGACGGCGCGGCCCGAGATGAGGGAGGCCGCCGCCGAGGACCCCGACCTGGAGCCGCTCCGCGACGACCCGCGCTTTCAGGAGCTGATCAAAACCTAGCCGCCTCTCGAATCCGGTCGAGCGTCTTCATGTTTGCGATCGACTCGGCGAGCGGGATGGCGATGGGCCGGTCGTTCAGCACGCTGTCGGCGAACGACTCGACCATCAGCCGATACGGACCGATTGGATCATCGAGCAGGTTGAAGGGGCGATCGCGACGATGCACCCCATCCCGGGCGATCACGGTCACCTCCTGCTCCTCCGGGGACTCGAAGCTGCACCACAGCGAAGCGCTCCGGCCGCCGTCGAAAGCGAGCAGCGCCGTGGTGGTCAGGTCCACTCCACCCTGCATTCGCGCCGCGGCCATCACGTCGATTGGCTCGCCCATGATCCAGCGCGAGACGCTGGCCACATAGCAGCCTACGTCGAGCAGCGCGCCCCCACCAAGGGACGCCTGGAACCGGTAGTCCTCTGGAGCCCGGAGATGAAACCCAAAGGTGGCGTTCACGTGAAGCGGATCGTGAAGCCCCTCGACGAAATCACGCATCCGCGGATCGAACCGGTACATGAACGCTTCCATCAGACGCTTTCCCGCGCGGTCCGCTGCCGCCGCCATCTCCTCTGCCTCGACCGCGTTCATCCCGAGCGGCTTCTCGCAGAGCACATGCTTGCCGGCGTCGAGCGCGCGCAGCGTCCATTCCAGGTGGAGGTTGTTGACGAGGGGGATGTAGACCGCGTCCACGTCGCGCTGCTCGATGAGCTGTTCGTACGAATCGCACAACCGCGCCTCGCGGTATGCACTGAGCATCGCGCCGGCTCGCTCGGGGGACCTGCTTGCCAGCGCTGCGATGCGGCCGTTGCCTGAGGCGTCGATCGCCGGGAGAACGGCCTTGCCCGCGATCCACGCCGCACCCAGGATGCCCCATCCGATGCGGCGCGCGGCTATATCTCGACCTTGATCTGCGCGCCGCCCTGCGCGATCGATCGGGTCGCGGCTTCCATCACCGCCACCGTCCGGCGCGCGTCCTCTGCATTGACCGCAAGGGGCTCGCCCCACGCCAGATGGTCGGCCAGGTTGCGATAGAAGCCGTGCTCGTCGCGTCGAGGAAGCGTGAGCAGCTCTTCGCCCGTGCCGCTGAACACCATGACCCGCGCCGGAAAATCTGAAGGCACCGGTTCGTTGATCCAGTCGCCGACAACCGCCCCCTGAGTTCCAAGCAGGTACCACTTGGGCTTGCGCGCGGCGGCGATGTCGGACTGCAGGAAGGTCGCCTGCGCGCCACCCGCAAACGTGAGGTCGACGCGCACCTGGTCCGCATTCGTGACGTCATGCCACACCCGCTTGTGCGCGTGGGCCGTGACGGTGCGCACGGTGTCGCCAAACAGCTGAAGGATCCAATCGAAGTAATGCGAGCCCCAGTCGTAGATCGTCCCTCCGGAGATGGGCTCGTGGCTGTGCCAGAAGTCGCACGGGTGATCGTGGCCGCCGATGAAAGACTCGAGATAGAAGGGCTCACCGATCCGGCCGGACCGCGCGACCTCGCGCATGGCGAGATAGTCCGGATCCCAGCGCCGGCTCTGAAACACCGTCAGCACGAGTCCTCGCGCCGCCGCGGCGTCGATCATTCGGTCGACCTCTTCAACATGCAGGCCGAAAGGCTTCTCGCACACCACGTGCTTGCCGGCCTCGAGCGCCGCGAGCACAGGATCTGCGTGGGCGCTCGGGGGCGTGCCGACGACGACCAGGCCGACATCCGGATCGCGGAGCATCTCGGCCTGGTGGGCGTGCACGCGAACCGACCAGTCGCGCGCCGCCGCCTCGCGCCGCTCGGCTGAGAGGTCACAGACTCCAGCCAGTCGCAATCCGCTGGTCGCCGTGATCGATGCGGCGTGCTCGCGGCCGATGGCGCCGTACCCGAGCAGCCCAACGCCGACTGCCTCGGCCGCCTGCCTGCCTGCCGCGAGAATCAGCAACCGTCCGACAAGTTTTTGGAAGCTGGGGTCCTGATAGGTCGACGGCTCGTGCCCGAGTCCCAGGTACACGAACCGCCCGGAACCGTAGGCCCGCTCGTAAGCGACGACCTGTTCCGTATACCGCCAGCTGGCCCGCAGCAACACGTTCGCGTCGAGAGGCGGCCCCTCGGAGAGATAGAGCTCGTCCCGAACTTTCCACTCCGCGTCGATACGTTGCGTGACCGAATGTCCGGGATCCGGTCTGACGATCAACTCGGTCAGCGGTCCGGGGCCGCTCGGCACCCAACCCGCGAGCTCACGAATCGCGTCTGAGGACGACCATGCCGCAAGCGTGCCGTGCAGAAGCACGAGGCCGCCGCCAGCGCTGACAAAGTCGCGCAGCTGGGAAGCCTGTTCCGCAGTTATCGGTTCGTCGGTCGCGACGAGGACGATCTGCCTGCCGTCAGGAATCTGGGCCATGTCTTCGACACGCACCTCGAAGCGGCTCGCGTCGAAGGACCGCAGCAGTGGTCGCGCCATCCGCGCGTAGTCGTGCTTCCCAACACCGAACGTCGCGTGGACAGAGATCGCGCGGGTCAACTAGGCCGCCTTTTCCTCAGACGTGTGGGCGATCCGCCGCAGGATGTCGAGGGTGCGCTCTGCGGCATTCGCCCACGTATAACCCCGGGCGCGCCTCATCCCTTCCTCCCCCAGCTTCTTGCGCAATCCCTCATCGGCCAGCAATCGCTCGAGCGCTCCCGCGATGGCAGACGCGTCCTCGGCATTCACCGAGATGGCCGCCCCCAGCGCAAGCTCGGGCAGCGCGCCCGCCCCGCCGACGACGGCGGGCACCCCGCGGGCCATGGCCTCCAGCAGCGGCAGGCCGAATCCCTCATAGAGGGACGGGAACGCGAGCACCGACGCGGACTGATAGAGCGCCGCGAGCGTGGGCTCGTCGACGTGACCGAGATAGCGGACCCCAGGCTCCGACGCGATCCGCTGAACCATGTCCCCGTAAGCCCATCCAGGCCGCCCAGCGATGACGAGCTGGGGCACGCCGGGACGTCCGTTGATGATGAAGGGGAGCGCCCCGTGGCGGCCGCGAAGCTGCCGGTATGCGGCCAGGAGCCGGGGGTAGTTCTTGCGCGGCTCGACCGTCCCGACGGCCAGGATGAATCCGGGCTCCACGCCCTCGGGCAGCGTACCCGCCGCGATTTCCTGGGGTAATCCCTCCGGGATCACCTGCACCTTCTGCTCGAGTCCGGGGATGCGATAGAGCTGCATCAGGTCGCGACGGGTGGACTCGGATGGGACGAGGACGGCGGGAGAGTGGCGCAATGCCTGCGGTAGGACGGCCCGGAAGTAAAGGCGCTGCTGCCACGGCACCTCGGATTGGCGGACCCGGAACGCGAGGTCGTGGACGAAGATCGCCGCCGGCGGAGCCCCGGGGCGGCGAAAAGGCGGGCTGGGCCAATACGGATAAAGGATGGCGTCGCACTCGAGCTGGGGCTCGACGGTGGGCAGCCAGCGCGACTTAAGGACGAGCTCGTGGCGGTACGGCGCCAGCACCGCCTCACAATCGAGGTCCTGGAGCGCCGGCGGGCGCTCCCGGCTGCAGAGGAGAACGAACTGATCGGCCGGCCGACCCGCCGCGACCAGCGCGCGGGAGAGCTCGACCGCAACGGTGAGCATGCCCACCCGCTGGGGCCGCCAGCAGGCGGTCACATCGATCGCAAATCGGGCCACACAGAGAATGTAAGAGAGCGGACAAGTCCCCCGCGCGCGCATGACCGGTTGGGGGTAACATGGATTTTGGCGCTGGTTTTGGCGCCTGAGCTAACCCTCCCTCCTTTCTGAAGGTCCTCTGCCCCCCGGTGGAGGGCCTTCTCCACGTATGTGAGGGAACCCAGAGGCCCTCTCATTGCGCGCGCGACTCCGCCGCAGGCACTGCTCTCTTTCCGGTATACGGTTGGGACTTGTCTAAGTAGCCCTCCGCGTGCACCGCCTGGGTGCAAGAGGGGACGCGGGTTGCGGCCGGGGGACCCCCGGCCGCCAGAGAAACGCTAGTGAGCTAGCCCGTCTCCGATGAGCGGATTGCGAAGGCGCAGTCGAATGTGCCGGTGACCGATCCGCACTCGACCTCTTCGACGTACCAATCATTGGCCAGCCCCGCCCAGCGCAGGATCGTCTCGATGGCGGACGTCCAGACGTAGCAGGACTTCACGGTCTTGATCCTGCCCAACGAGAACATGTTGGAAAAATGGACCAGCCAGAACTGGTGCTCGTCGACTTGCAGCCAAGCATGCGTGTGCTCCCCGCGCACGTTGTCCATCGCCTCGCTGAAGTTCTTGACCACGGCCGCGAGCTTGCGCTGGCGCCCCGGGACAAAGCGCCTGGCGCCACCCAGGCCATGCCGGCCCTCGGCCAGCCACCGCTCCGTCGCGCGCCGTCCCCAGGCCCGGATCATGTCCTCCGACTCGGGGCCGTAAATCGTCTCGAACGCCTCGTTGAGCCGGCTCAGCGACTCCACCGGCGACGCCAGCTGGTCGTCGCGCGCAGCGTCCTGTTCGATGTACTGCACGAGCCCCGCTGTGTAGGCAACCTCGGGCCACCTGTCGCCGGTCACATCTCGCGCGACATGGACGAAGTTGCTGAAGTAGGAGTTGAGGATGAATCTGCCTCGCGCCCTCGCAGGCCGCACTCCCATCAGCTCGAGGGTGCGAATGGTCGAATAGCCCGCCGCGGTCGGCGTCGGCGGTGGCGAGCCGTGGAGGATCGCCGGTGGAGAGGATGGCATCGCCTTCATCGACGTGGTGTCGGGGCCGTTCGACCCCACGGCAGGGCGGGGCAGCACCGCAACGCCGCCGGCTGGGCCCGCAGAGGCAACGGAAGCCGCCGCGACCACACCCGGCGGCGATGTCCTCCGCTGCGGCAGCCGCGCCATCTGAGCCAGCAGCTCGCGCACCGTCTGCGGACGCTTCTCCGGAAGCTTCGCCAACACTCGCTGAAGCAGCTGGTCGAGCTCGTCGGGCAGGTTGGGGTTGATCTTGACCACCGACGGAATCTCCGCATTCACCGTCGCGTACGCGACCTCCATCCGGTTGGCCCCGATGTAGGGCAGCCGGCCGGTCAGCATCTCGAACGTCAAGACTCCCATCGCGTAGATGTCGGCGCGCTTGTCGACGTCATGACCCATCACCTGCTCCGGCGCCATGTAGCCCGGGGTTCCGATGGCAAGGCCGATCGTCGTGAGGTGGGTCGGCTGGCCCGCGCCTCGAGCAAGCCCAAAGTCCGCGAGCATTGCCCGGCCGTCTGTGTGGATCAGCACGTTGGTCGGCTTGAGGTCGCGGTGCACGATGCCGGCGTCGTGCGCGTGCTGCAGCCCGTCACCGATCTCACGCAGGTAGCGCCAGGTGGTGAGCGCGTCGAGCGGACCTCGGTTGAGGACGTCGCGCAGCGTGCCGCCGCGGATCAGCGGCATCGTGAGGAATGCGTTGCCGTCGCTGACCTCGAAGTCATAGATCGGGAGGATGTTGGGATGGTCGAGCTTGGCCAGCGTCTTCGCCTCGGTCTCGAAGCGCTTGACGAAGCCGTCGTCCTGGAACAGCTCTGACGACAGCGCCTTGAGCGCGACCTCCCGGCCAAGCGGCTGCTGGACCGCGCGGTAGACCACCGCCATCCCGCCGCCACCCAGGCGCTCGACGATCTCGTACTGGCCGAGCCGCGTCCCGGTGAGGTCCTTCATCTCGCGTTCGCCAGCTGTTCGACGATGGAGATCAGGTCCGCCAACCGAAACGGCTTGCTCAGCACGTTATCGGCGCCGGCGGCCAGGAATCTCTCGCGGTCGCTCGACATCGAGTGCGCGCTGGCGATGACGATGGGCATCGTCGGGATCTCGGTCTTGATCCGGCGCATCGCCTCCAGCCCGTCGATGCCCGGCATCGCGACGTCCATCAGGATCATCTCCGGGCGCTCCCGTAGCGCGATATCGACCGCCTGCAGGCCGTCGGCGGCGATCAGCACGGGATAGCCCGCCTTTTCAAGCACTCTTTTGCAGAGGCGTTGGGCGACCTCGTTGTCGTCCGCCACCAGCACCCTGAAACTTGCACCGTCGATCGCCTCATCCATGCCGGAGCTGCATGGCGCTCGCGCCCTCGGGCGTCAGCGGGACCGTGAAGTGGAAGGACGAGCCGTGGCCCAGCGCGCTTTCCACCCAGATCTTGCCGCCGTGCATCTCCACGATCTGCTTAACGATCGTGAGGCCGAGCCCAGTCCCAGGAATCGACTGGGCGATGCCACTGCGCACCCGGCGGAAGCGCTCGAACACATGGCCGATGTCTTCGGGCGGGATGCCGATGCCGGTGTCGGTCACGCTGACCAGGGCGTAGTGTCCCTCGGCGCGGCTGGTCAGGGTGACGGTGCCGCCCTCCGGTGAGTACTTGACGGCGTTGTTGACGAGGTTGCTGATGACCTGGATAAGCCGGTCGCGGTCGCCTGCGACGATGGGCAGTCGCGGGTCGAGGTCGGATTTGAACTCGACGGTGACAGCCGATGAGGTGGCGCGGGCGATCGCTTCCATAAGGATGTCGTTGATGTCGACATCGGCAGTCCGCATCGTCATGCGGCCCGACTCCATGCGATCGAGGTCGAGCATGTCGCCGATCAGGCGGTTCACCCGGTCCGCGTCATTGAATATGTAGCCGCCGTAGGCGCGCACCTCGTCCGCCTCGAGCCCGCCGTCCCGTATGAGCTCGCTGAAACCCTGGATACCGGTGAGGGCGGTTCTGAACTCGTGGCTGACGATGCTGAGGAATTCGCTCTTGGTGTGATCGATCTTCTCGAGGTTGGCGTTGGCCTCGCGCTGCGCCTCGAGCGACTCAGCCAGCTTGTCTGAGGTCTCCCGGACGGTGGTGACGTCTTCGATCATGAGCAGGACATGCTCGGGGCGGCCGCTCGAGTCGGGGATCGAGGTCGCGGTGAGCTGCAGCCACAACCAGCTGCCGGCGCCGGTCGCCGCGCGCACCTGCACGCTGTTGCCGTCGGTGATGCCGGCCAGGAACGTCGCTTTGCGCTGGCGCGAAGCCGCCTGGTCGTAGGCCCGCATCAGGTCAGGCCACACGGTGGCGCGCATGGTTTCAACGTCGTGCTCGAGCATATGGAGGAGCGAGGGGTTGGCCTCCAGGAGCTCGCCGTCGCTGCTGATCCGCGCGATGCCGATGGGCGAGCGCTCGAAGATCGCGCGGTGGTCGGCTTCGCTGCGGCGCAGGGCCTGTGAGGTCTCGGAGCGACGGATGAACTGCCCGATCTCGACGCCCGCGCCGGCGAGCATGGTCACCTCATCGTCCCGAGGGCTTCGCACCCGGTCCGCCAGCAGCTCGACGACGCCTATCACCTCGCCGGCATCGACGACGGGAAAGGCAAGCGCCGAGCGCAGTCCCGCCGAACGCGCCGCGACTTGCCGGTCGTAGTCGGCGGCCAGGTCGAGGTCCTCGCAGGCGGCCAGCACTCCGGCCTGCCAGACGCGGCCGGCCAGCCCGATCCCGCTCGCCGCGGTCAGCCCGCGGCTGGCGTGCACGAAACCCTCCAGCACCGTGCTCGAGGTGGTCGAGACGTGGCGCACGCGCACGGCCTGGCGCGCGGGGTCGACGGC
>VBGP01000011.1 GCA_005880795.1 Chloroflexota bacterium
GGAGCTTGACGATCAGCATGCCGACCTGCACCTCCGTGCCATCGGGCCGGGCCTGGCTGACGTCAGCCTCCCATCGCACGAGATCGCCGTTGCGCAGCAGAGCCAGCGCATCGACGACCGCGGGGCGATCCTTCTCGGCCGTGACCTCGGCGACCGTGGTCTGCACCAGGTCGTCATTGGTGCGTCCGAGGACCGCGACCAGCGGCTCGTTGGCCTGCATCCACCTGCCGTCGAGGTCAGCCATTCCGAGCCCCAGATCGGCCGAGTCAAGCGTGGCTCGCAGCCGGCGCTCCGCGGCCGCGAGGTCGGCGAGCCGGCGCTCCGCCTGGGCCGCGCTTTC
>VBGP01000070.1 GCA_005880795.1 Chloroflexota bacterium
CAGGTAGACGAGGCCGAGGAGCCGGTCGCCCGCCAGCAGCGGCAGGCCAATCGTCGACTGGACCTGGTAGCGCCTGATGAACGTGGAGTCGATCTCGGCCGGCGCGTTGCGGGCCACGAGGCGGCGGCGCGTGGCCGTGAGCCACACCGTCGAGCCGTATTGGTGCACCCCCAGCTCGTCCGGCACCTTGCCCTGTCGCTCGTCCGCCAGGTAGCGGTTGAGCTGTTCATGCATGTCGGTCAGGGAGTCGAGCAAGCCCTCCTGCGGCTGGCCGGTTGCAAACGGCGCGTAGTAGGTGTGAGTCGACTCCTCGTAAAGGACGATGGAGACGATGTCAGCAGCCGAAGCGTGCTGAAAATCGGCGACCACTCCGCGCAGGACCGCGGCGAGGCCGGAGCTGCTCTCTACCGGTGGTCTAATCACTCAACGCGATCATAGGTTTAGAACCCCCCACCCGCCCTT
>VBGP01000071.1 GCA_005880795.1 Chloroflexota bacterium
CAGCGACCAGTACATGTAGCCGCGGACGTCGATGCCCTGTCCGAGGCATGCCAGAACCTCGCGCAGCGCTCTGTCGATGTAAGCGATCCGCTTCTCGTCATTGCCGGTGGCGATCCCGCTTTCGGTGACGAGGATGGGCACCCCCGGGCAGCTGCGGTGGGCGCGCCGGATCGCGCCGCCCAACGCCTGCGGGTAGAACTCGTAGCCCATCTGCGTCGTCTCGTCGGTCTCGTACAGCTCGCGCGTCGTGTCGCTCCAGTCGTTGCCGGGGCTGCGCGGACCTTCGGGCCCGTACCTGAAACGGGTGTAGGTCTGCACGCCGATGAAGTCGTCCTGACGCGCGAGCTCGAAAAACCAGTCGCTGACCTTTGACTCCAGCTCGAGCGAGCTCGTGCCCGGACTGGCGCCGTCCTCGTATTGAAGATCGGGAAGCGCGAGGGTGACGCCGGTCGGGACTCCCGCGCGCGCCCGAATCGCGGCCGCGCCGAGGCGATGGGCCTCGAGGAGGTTGTCGACGGCGCGCTGGGCTCCATCCCGGTCGTCGGTGTGTCCGGGCGGGTTGATGCCCAGCAGCCACCCGCTCGAGCCCAGCCCTTGCGGCTCGTTGATCGTGCAGGCGTAACCGATCCGGTCGCCGAGTGCCGCCGCCGCCCGGTCGCAGTAACGCTCGAAGAGCGAGGGAAAGCGCTCGTAGGCGAAACCGCCCAGCTCGTGAAGCCACCGCGGAACGGTGAAGTGGTGGAACGTGACCATGGGGACGATGCCCCGCTCATGGCACGCGTCGAGCAAGCCCCGATAGTGGGCGAGCGCGGCCCGAGAAAACTCGCCCTCAGCCGGTTCGATCCGGGCCCATTCGATCCCAAACCGGAACGCGTTCAGGCCGAGATCGGCCACCATCGCCACGTCTTCGTGGCCGCGGTGGTAGAAGTCGCAGGCATCGCCCGAAGGCTCGCGGCAGGGCGTTGACTCGATGTGCTCCCACCACCACCAATCGGCGTTGGTGTTGCCACCCTCGGTCTGGTAGGCCGAGATCGAGGCACCGAAGAGGAAGCCGTCAGGAAACCGGAGGGTGTCTGTCATTCGGGGGATGTTAGTGCTCCATGCGCGGCCGAGTTGGCCACACGCGCAAGGCGAAGATTGACAAGCCGCCAGGCGACAACTAGTATCCGGTCGTAGGGTCAGGCGAACGTTCGTCTACCACGTGTGTCCCTGTCTGAGTAACTCTGTTTGCCGGCGCACTCTCGCCCCGGTCGGTCCGGGAAGAAGGCAACAGGTAGTGGCATTTCTGGCCCAGGCCGGGGTCGGATAGGGAGGAGAGCACGCATGGCCGAGGTCTTAGGGAGGCGTAGTTCGCGGGGGCTCGCGCTCTGTCTAGGCGCGTTGTTCCTGCTCGCGGCATGCGGTGGCGGTAGCGGAGGGGGCGGAGGCGGTGGCGCGTCGAGTACCGACGTGTATGTCTGGACAGCCTGGGGTAGCGCTGAGCTCAAGGCGTTCAAAGACGTCCTGGCGCCTTTCGAGGCGACCAGCGGCGTCAAGGTCCACATCACGACCAACCGCGACTCGACCAACCAGATCGCCAACGGCATCTCCGCCGGGACCGACCTGCCTGACATCGCTCCGGGTCCGACGGACCCGGTCCAGGTCAAGGACTGGATCTCCAAGGGCGCGTTGAAGCCCATCGAGACCGCCCTCGGCGACCAGTTCAGCGCCTACATCACCAACACTTATCCCGCGTTGACCACGAGCAGCGGGGACAACCCGTACATCGGGCTCGTCGGCGGCAAGCACTACGAGATGATGGTCAAGACCCAGGTCAAGGGCCTCGTCTGGTACAACAAGAAAGTCTTCACCGGGCAGGCTCCCAAGACGTTCGACGACCTGCTCGCGATCAACCCCTCGCAGTACGGAGCGCAGAAGCTCTTCTGCGCGGGCTTCGAGTCCGGCGCGGCGTCAGGCTGGCCGGCCAGCGACCAGATCGACAACATCATCATGCGGCAGTCCGGTGAGACGGTTTACACGAACTGGATCCAGGGCAAGGTGAAGTTCAGCTCGCCGGAGATCAAGCTCGGCTACCAGACCTTCCTCAAGGAAGTCTCGGCCGCCAACGTGTACGGCGGCGCCAACACCGCGCTGTCGACCAACTTCGGCAAGGCCGGCGACCCGATGTTCAAGAGCCCCGCAGGCTGCCTGTTCCTCGAGCAGGCGACCTTCATCCCGAGTTTCTTCACGCAGGACTTCCCGAGCCTCAACCTGAAGGCCGGGACCGACTTCGACTTCTTCGCTCACCCGAGCATGGGCAACTCGCAGTACGACGGCAACGTCAACGGCTTCTACGACAACTTCGCGATGTACAACAACACACCGGCGGCGCGGAAGCTCATGCAGTACATGGCGAGCAAGGACGCGCAGCAGATCTGGGTCAACGACGGCGGGACCCTGGGCGCGATCAAGTCCCTCAACTACACCGACCCGGTCTTCAAGAACGCAGCCGCCGTCGCCGCCGGCGCCAAGAACCTCCTCGTGACCGCGGGAGACTTCATGCCCTCAGACATGCAGAAGGCATTCTGGCAGTCGCTGCTCAACGTGACCAACAACCCTGGGAGCCTGAACAGCGAGCTCTCGCATCTCGACCAGGTTCAAGCCGCTGCATACAAAACCAGCTAGTTAGCACTTTCGTGGTCCTCGTACGGCCAGGGCGGGACGCAAACCGCCCTGGCCCCAGGGTCTGCAGAAGGAGGTAGGCGACGGGTGGGTGCCATTTCCGTAGATCAGGTCGTCACCGCGCTGGTCGCGATCATCGCCGTGCCGCTGGTCCTGTTCGGGTACATCGTCCTTGGCGAACAGATCATCGAGCGGCTGCCGGAACGAATCCAGCTCTGGATCAGGCCTTACTTCTGGGCTCTGCCGGCCATCGGATTCGCGGGCATCTTCATGGTCTATCCGCTGCTCCGCACCGTGGTCATCAGCTTCCGAAACGGTGCCGACACGGACTGGGTGGGACTGGCCAACTACCAGTATTTCTTTACCTTCCCGGACACCCTCACGTCGCTCCGGAACAGCATCCTGTGGCTTGTTTTCTACACATTCTTCGCGGTCTTCCTCGGCCTCGTCGTGGCAATCCTTCTTGACCGGGTTCGCTACGAGACTTTGGCGAAGATCGCCATTTTCCTGCCGGTTCCGATCAGCGCAGTCGCGGCCTCGATCATCTGGAAGTTCATGTTCGACTACCAGCCCCCTGGCCAGCCGCAGACCGGAACCCTCAATGCGGTGATTGGTCTGGCGCATCACGATCCCGTGGCCTGGCTGGTCAACTACACGACCAACAATGGGGCGCTGATCTTCGTCGGCGTATGGACCGCCGTGGGATTCTGCATGGTCATCCTCTCGGCCAGTCTCAAGGCGATCAGCACCGAGGTGCTCGAGGCCGCTCGGATCGATGGGGCGAACGAGTTTCAGATCGTACGGCTCGTCGTGACGCCACTGTTGTGGCCGACGATAACCGTGGTCGGCACCACCATGATCATCAACGCGCTCAAGACATTCGACCTCGTGTACGTCATGACGAACGGCGCTTACAACACCGACGTGATCGCCACCCAGATGTTCAGCCAGCTGCAGCACAACCACAACAGCCGGGCGGCCGCGGTTGGCGTCGTCCTCTTCATTGCGATCGTGCCACTACTGATCGTCAACATCCGGCGATTCCAGCAGCAGGAGGAGCAGCGATGAGCATCGGCACCACCACCCGCGAGGCTGTACGCCCACGATCCGCCGTCTCGACGCTGGATCGGTTTGGGTCGAGCTTGCAGCGGTTGCCCCTCCACATCATCGTCATCATCTTCTGCGCCGTCTGGGTCATCCCGACTGTCGGCATGGTCATCAACTCGTTCCGCGCGCTGTCCGATATGCAGTCAGCCGGATGGTGGACCACTCTGTTTCCGCCCCACGGCTTCACGCTGGCTAGCTATCAGCAGGTTCTGAACATCGAGGGCGTTCAGCCGTCGATCGTCACCAGCATCCTCATCACAATCCCGGCGACCGTCATCCAATTGACGGTCGCAACCATGGGCGCTTACGCGTTCGCGTGGATGAAATTTCCGGGCAAGAACATCTTCTTCATCGTGATCGTGGGCCTGATGGTCGTTCCGATCCAGATGACGCTGGTGCCGCTGCTGTCGTTCTTCAAGGTTCTCCACCTCAACGGCACGATCATGTCGGTCTGGCTCGCCCACACAGGCTTCGGTTTGCCGTTTGAGGTCTTCCTGCTTCGGAACTACCTGGGCGGTCTGCCGCGTGAGATCTTCGAGTCTGCTGAGGTCGATGGCGCCGGCCACGCGGTTCGCTTTCTGCGCATCGCCGTCCCGATGACGCTGCCGGCGATCGCGTCCTTGACGATCTTCGTATTCCTAGGCGTCTGGAACGACCTGCTCGTCGCGCTGACATTCCTTGGCACGAGCCAGTTCCGGCCGTTCACGGTGATGATCGCGCAGCTCACCACGTCGTTCGGTGGTGGGTGGCAGTTCTTGACCGCCGCCGCAGTTCTGCAGATGGCGCTGCCACTGGCCGTGTTCATCGCGCTCCAGCGCTACTTCGTGAGAGGCGTGACGGCAGGTTCGGTCAAGGGCTGACCGGCCTCTTCCAATAGACTCCGGCGAGTGACGGAAGCGCATCCGCGCGCCCTCCCGCGCGACATCGTGGTCATGACCACCCACGACATCGGCCGTCACCTCCACTGCTACGGCCAGGAGAGCGTCATCAGCCCAAACCTCGATGCGTTCGCGGCGGACGGCGTGAGGTTCACTCTGGCGTTCGCCACCGCGCCTCAGTGCAGCCCCAGCCGGGCCAGCCTGGCCAGCGGCATGTACCCCCACAACAACGGGGTCATGGGCCTGACGCACGCAGGTTTCGATTGGGCGCTCGCGGTCCCGCATACGGCGGCGATCCTTGGGGAGCACGGCTTCCAGGCCCATCTCTTCGGCGGCCAGCACGTCACGTCGCACCCTGAGGGCCTCGGTTTCCAAGCAGTCCACGCGATCGCGGACTTCGAGAAGGTGCTCGCGCAGAAAGGACAGGATCAGCGCCTCTATCTCGAGATC